>DMHJ01000211.1:740-6456 GCA_003449495.1 Clostridiales bacterium UBA8153 | reverse complement strand
TCTGCCCCGGCCGAAAGCCCCGGGCCCTTCCCCCCCAGGCCCCCTAATCACCCGCTCGGATACGTAGTGCCGGGACCATCTGAACCGCAGTCCGGCCCAGGTGATGGTCACCACGAGGAGGAGCCTGAGGATACGCCGGGACCGGCGGGTCAGGGTAACCCATGAGACTCACGCTCCGGGGTCCATCTAACGCTTCCTCTGCCCGGCGGCGAGAGACGATGAACGATCTACCCGGTGCAGCTTGAGCCGGTGGTGGCGTCCGGCCAGACGATGGATACGGCGTGGTGACGAACCTGCATGAAGTCGGCCAACAGGCGGTGGGCCGCCTCGGGAGTAACACTGGCGGCCAGGTCCAGGATCTCCAGGGGCTCCAGGTCCTGTAATAGCTGGGAGCTCACCGTCTGCCCCACGGAATCGCCGTGGTTGAACATGGACACCAGACTCCCCAGCATCCTTCTCTTGCCTCGCTCCAGTGCGGCTTCATCCAAGCCATGGGCATGGGCATGCTCTACGGCCCGGAGCACCTGCTCGGCGAGGCCGAGCGGATCCGGAGTCTCCGCGGCCACCACCGTCAGGCCGTAGTCCGGGCCGGCTTCGTAGCCGGCACTAAACATGTTCCCGGTAAGGCCGCGCTCATACAGCTCCCAGTAGAAGTCGGAGGTCCTGCCGAACAGGCTGTAGTGGACTAGATCGGCCAGAAGTTCCCGCCTGACCACCTCCCGGCCGGCCATGGGCGGGAAGCTATCCTTGAATCCCACATGTACCAGGGGCAGGGAGGTCGGTAACCGCACTTCCACCAAGGGTAGCCGGGCACCTTCCGGCTCGTGGTACCGGTGGCGCTCGATGGCGAAGGGCTTCCCCCGCTCCCCTAGGGGGATGGCATCCACCTGCCTGATAACGGCACTTGGCTCCAAGTCTCCAGCCACAAACAAGATGGCCCGGGCCGGGTGGTAGAAGGTATCATAGACCTCCTGGAGCGCGGCCGCGTCTACCGACCGGATGCTGTCGATGCTGCCCGCGACGTCGTATTTTAGGGAGTGCTCTGAGTACAGGACCTCCCGCAAGTTGAGGGCCCCCCGGACTTCGGGCATGTCCCGGTACATGCAGATCTCCTGCCCGATGACGGCCCGCTCCTTTTCCACGCTCTCACCATCAAAGGTCGGTCTCCGCAGGAAGGAGAGCAGCAGAGCCAGACACTCGTCAAAGTGCTCGGTGGTGGAGAACACGAAGGTGGTCTGGTCGTTGCCGGTGAAGGCATTGGCGGAGGCTCCCAAGCGCGCGAAATCGGCTATGACGCTACCCGCTTCGGCAGTGAACACCTGGTGCTCGAGGAAGTGAGCGATACCGGAAGGCAGGACCACTTCCCGGCCGTCCCTGCGGTACCGGAGGTCCAGAGCTCCGAAGGGGAAGGTCAGCGCAGCGTGAAAGCGGGCAAAACCGGGAGTAGGCAGGACCCACACGGAGAGCCCGGCCGCACCCAGAAACTGGTGTAGCCCCCGGGGCATGAGCGGGTTAGCTAGGGTCCGCCGGTGCAGAGGTGCCCCCTCCCCCCGGAGCCAGTAGGTATACGGTGTCCAGCTCGACACTCTGGGCTACCCGTACCACGTCGTCCAACTTTACCTCGTGCAGAAAGGCTACTTGCTCTTCTGGCGAATCTATCCGTCCATTGAGAAGCCCGGCGTAAGATGCGCCGATCATCCTGGCCGGACTGTCCCGGACGGCCCGGGCCCTGCCGACCAAGGCGGCCCGGGTGGATTCCAATTCGTGGCCGGATACCTCGCCCTGGGCCAGCTGCCGGCGCTGCTCTTCGATGATGTCAATGACCTGCCGGTGGTGGTCCGGGCTCACCCCGGCCACGACATACTGAAAGCCCAGTGCGGTGTACACAAAGGACCAGACGTCGTAAGAGAAGCCGGCCAGCTCGCGGATATGCATGAACAGCTTGGAGTGGGGAAATCCTCCCAGGATGCCGTCATACATCAGCAGCGCGTAATGATCGGGATGACCCGGAGGAATGCCGTAGCGTAGTCCCAAGCATAGTCGGGCCTGGCCGATGTCCAGCTCCTCCACGACCTGCCTTACGCCAGACGCCGGTCTGGGCGGGACCGCACCGGCCTCGACGGGAAGGGGATGACGCGGAAAGTCAAACGTAGTCAGCAGCAGTTCGCCGGTACCGGCGGGCATGGGCCCGACGGCAAAAACGTCCATGGGACCATGGTCCAGCAGCTCCCGGTACCGGCGGTACAGTTTCCGCGGGTCTTGATTCTCCAAATCCTCCAGTCTACCCAGCTCACTTAGACCCTGGGGTCCATTCCGGCACATCTCCTCGGTACACCGCAACACCGAATACCGGGTGCGGTCATTGATGAGGCCCCGGATATCCCGGGCCAAGTAACTCGCTTCTTGGGCCACCACATCTTGGGGAAAGGCATCGTCGTGAATCAGCGGAGCGGTCATCAGCTGGCCCAAAGTGGCGAGGGCAGGACCGGTAACGCTGGCTCCTGCCGGGAGGTACGCCTCGGCGGGCATTTCCATGTGAAAGTAGGCCAGCTGCACCATGCCGTTCTTTCCCACGCCGGAGCCCGCGGCCGTACCGTAAAGACTGTCCAAATGACGCGCCAAGGCCTGGGCCGTCGGCCACCTACGGCACCCCCGGCCGACTAAACGCGTGACCAGCGCTATCTCAGTGTGGGTCCCGGGTTCCAGGCGATGCTGTAGGTACGCCCGTACGGTAAGGGTCCTAAACCGATCGGTGGGCATCAGATGAACCCTGGTGCCGTTCTCCAGCATAACCACGCGAAAGTCCCCGAGCATGTGTCCTGGTCGGTAGAGCCGTCCACATTCTAGAAAGAGCGGCCGGCCTCCATCACCAGGTCTTCGCCCCCTTCGGGTGTATCTGGCCTGCCCTGGAAGCAGACTGGTAACCGGGCCATCAAACCGCTCTCCCCCGAACCGGGAGCAGGACTTCACGGGGTAGCACTTTCCGGGCGAAGCTCCGCCGGGCCCGGCGGCCCGGTTCTCCTTGCCCGCCGGCTGGAGAGCAGGCATGTATAATCGCGATGCTTCCGGTCCGGGCCAGCCCACCTGCCTTCCGGGTATCCCCGGTGACGCCGGCAAGGCAAGCCTGCCCCTAGATTGTCCTGACCGGAGAATTTCTAGGCGACCCGGAGCCGCCCGGAAGGGTGAGGTGTCTGGAAAGCCGGGGCCGGTCGCCAGCACCGACCCGGCTAGCTTGCCTTCTCTTCAGTCCCGTTCAGCAGGTCTTGTAGTTCGGAGCCCTCCAAGGTCTCCTTTTCCAAGAGCGCCTCGGCTACCCGGAAGAGTTTGTCACGGTTGGCCACCAGGAGGCTTTCAGCCCGCTCATAGCACCCGGTCACTAGAGACCGCACCTCCTGGTCGATGGCGGCGGCCACCTCTTCAGAGTAATTACGATCGCGAGAAATGTCTCGTCCCAGGAAGACCTGTTCGTGCTTGGTCCCGAAGGTGAGCGGACCCAACTGGTCGCTCATGCCAAACTCCATGACCATTTTCCGCACCAGCTTGGTGGCCTTCTCCAGGTCATCGGAAGCCCCGGTGGAGATCTCACTAAAGATCATCTCTTCCGCGGCCCGCCCGGCCAGTGCCGACGTGATCCGGTCCAGGATCTCCGACTTGGTCACCAGGTACCTATCCTCTATGGGCAGCTGCAGCACGTACCCCAGGGCCGCTCCCCTGGGTATAATGGAGACCTTATGCACCGGGTCGGTGTTGGGTAGCAGGTTGGCTACGATGGCATGGGCCGACTCGTGGAAGGCCACGATGCGCTTTTCCCGTTCCGATAGCAGCCGGTTCTTGCGCTGCGGCCCTCCCAGCAGCCGGTCGATGGCTTCCTCCATGTCGCTCATGCTTACCCGCCGGCGGCGGTTGCGCACGGCCAGTAGCGCCGCCTCGTTCACCAGGTTCTCTATGTCCGCACCGGTAAAGCCGGGCGTACGCTTAGCCAAAACCTCAAGCTCCACGTCCCGATCCAAGGTCTTGCCTTTGGTGTGCACCTTAAATATCGCAACTCGTCCGCGCAGGTCCGGGCGGTCAATGGTAATCTGCCGGTCAAATCTACCGGGACGCAGCAGGGCCGGATCGAGCACGTCCGGGCGGTTGGTGGCCGCCATGACGATGATCCCTTCATTGACGGCGAACCCGTCCATCTCGACCAAGAGCTGGTTCAGTGTCTGCTCACGCTCGTCGTGCCCGCCACCATAGCCCGCGCCGCGCATGCGCCCCACCGCATCGATTTCGTCGATAAACACGATGGCGGGCGCATGGCGTTTGGCCTGCTCGAACAGGTCCCGCACCCGGGAAGCCCCCACGCCGACGAACATCTCCACAAAGTCGGAGCCGCTGTTGGAGTAGAAGGGTACGCCCGCCTCGCCGGCTACGGCTCGCGCCACCAGCGTCTTGCCGGTCCCGGGGCTCCCGACCAGCAGTACACCCTTGGGGATGCGCGCACCCATCTCCTGGTAGCGCTTGGGCTGTTTGAGAAAATCCACGACCTCGGCGAGCTCTTCCTTAACCTCGTCGCAACCCGCCACATCATCGAAGGTCACTGAAGGTTTGCGTCCTTCGCTATGCATGCGGGCACGGCTACGGCCGAACTGCATTACGCGATTGCTGCCGCCCTGGCTCTGCTGCATCACGAAAAAGAACGCCCCTACTACCAGCAGCACCGGCAACATGGTAGTGAGCAGCGCGCTCCACCACGGAGGCTCGGGCAGAAGCTCAAAGGTGATCTGCACGCCCTTTTCGTGCATCAGACGGTAGAGCTCCGGGTCCTGTGTAATGACCGTGCGAAACTCGGTCCCATCCTTAAGCGTGCCGCTGACCGATCTGCCGTCAACGATGGTCACAGAAGCGATGGCACCAGTGTGGACATAATGGAGAAACTGTGAGTAGCCTATGTCCTGAGCGCGTTGGTCTCGCGCCGTGAACATGTTGGCTACGGATATGGTCAGAACAAGCAGCAACAGGTAAAAGGCAAGGCTGCGGAACAGCCGGTTCATCGAGCTACTTCCCCTCCCCTCTCCCGGAAGATGCAAGACGACCTGGCGATAAACCTGGTCTATTGTAGCATAGGGGACGGGAAAAGACAAATCGGGCGCTGGCTCGCTTTGAGCATGCCGCCCCACAGGCCGGCAGGTGGGTGCGGGTTTGCCGGCGGGGTAGCCGGGCGCTTCCTGACGGTAAGGAGGTGGTGCGGTAATGCGGTGATACTATGCGCCGAGGGGCGACATAGGGCGAAATTAGGCTGCACCCGCTAGCCCTGGACACGAAATAATGAGGGGAGCCGGGATGGGAGCAGTGCTTCCTACTGGGGGTGCAGTTGTCCAGGGGAAAGAGAAACACCGGTGGTGGGGTAAGAAAAAGGCGGAGGTAGGCCTAAGGGTGCTCCGGGCAGAGGACATCGAAACTGTCTCCCGGGAGGTCAAGGTTCCTGTCTTCGCACTCACCCGCTGGCGGGATGAGTTCCTGGCAGGGGGGGGCGGAGGCACTCCGGAAGCAGCCGCGGACCGGGCCGGAGCAGGCGCTGCGAGCCCCCGGGCCAAGGTGGGAGAGCTAACCATGCAAGTGGAGATCTTGCAGGAACTCCACCGAAACAGGGGACTCCATCCGACCCCTCTGCGGTCGGTGCACTCTGCGCAGGAGAGCGGTGGCCGGTGCAGGTGGGTGGGGTGACCCCCTG
>DMHJ01000211.1:0-313 GCA_003449495.1 Clostridiales bacterium UBA8153 | reverse complement strand
CCCGGTGCTGGCCCGGCGTGGTGCCGGAGGAGCTACTGCTCGCAGCCGTGCAGGAGGTCATTGCGGAGCGTCCGTTTGGCGGTGAGGGGCACCGGAAGCTGTGGGCTCGGCTGCGGCGGCACCAGGGCATGTTCGCGTCTCGCCAGCGGGTGCTGCGGGTGATGAGAGAGCACGCGCTACTGGCTCCGCTCCGTCGGGTTCACCGCCACTCGGACGGACGGCACGACGGGACCATCATCCCGGAGGCGCCGCATCGGCTGTGCGGCACGGATGCCACCCGGGTGGAGGCGGAACGGGACGGTTGGGGGTGGGT
>DMHJ01000060.1 GCA_003449495.1 Clostridiales bacterium UBA8153 | reverse complement strand
AAGCAAGCCCGGCGTCCCTGCTCATCCAGGTCCTCCAGCCGGCGACCGCCCAAAGCAACGCAGGCGGCCTCCACCAAGTCGGCACTTACCGGAGCGGCTTCCGGGATGGCGCTCATGGCTACCACCAAATCGGCTCCCTCCCTCAAGAGGGAGCCGGCATGTTCCGGTGTGAGTGCATTGGTGAGTATGATCTTGCCGCCCAACGGTCCGGGCGGCAGCTGCTCCAAGAGCCGAGCGTCGCCGCACACCACCTGGGCCCAGGTCAGGAGTTCCTGGAGGTGGCGGCCTGGACGAAGCAGGGGGAACAGCCGGCGGCGGGAGGCGGGACGGACGGTGGCATGGAGGAATCCCTGGGGCAATAGAGTCAGCAGCGGCAAAGTAAATGCGGCGGCGGTCTCAAAGCGGGCCAATGAAGTGAAGGTAAAGGGCAGTCCCAGCGCCACCAGGGGGTCGGCCACCTGCAGGCAAGCGCCACTGGCTGCCAAAGCGGCGGCCAGGTGCCCCTGGTCCAAGGCCGATAGCATGAGGACGCGCGTCCCTGGCCACACCAGCCCGTGCTCTCTCTCCAGCCACGATACCACCCCCGGCTCCCAGTACTGCCGGATGCCCGACCCGTCCACCACCGGAGTGTACCGGGCCAGCCCGGCCAGCCACTGGCCTTCGGCCACCGGGTAGCGGGTCGCAGAGGTCCGGTAGGCCAGCTTGGCTCCGTCCAATCCGACGGCGGCGCAGTTACCATCGAAGTGACGTATCAGGTATCCGGCAGAGTTGAGGCGACCGCCGGTCCCTACGCGCAAAAGCGTCAGTCGGAAGTCCTGTCCCCGGATCACCAGACGGTAGTCCCCAGCTGGGGAACCCAAGCTCACGCTGACCACACGCGCTTCAAGCATGTCCCGGCTTCCTAATGGTAGCGAGGGCCAGCACCAGCGTGGACGCTACCGCCAGCGCTATCGCAGCTCCTGCCGCCCAGGGGAGGTATGCCGGCACCGGGAGACCGGGATGGAGCCCGAACCCATAATCGACCAGGTCGTTGAAGACATACCAGGCCGCGGCCACCGGCACCGTCCATCCGGGCAGGCGCAAGTAACGGAGAAAGCTAAGTGCCTCCAGGACCATGTCCAGAGGGGACAGGAAGAGAAGCAAGTCCCCCGGTAGCAAGTCGTGCCCGGCCCACCACAGCTGGCCGAATATCACCACGGTCCACGCCCCATACTTGAGCGCGCCCAGCCGGGCCACGGCTCCCAGCAGCGCGGGCGGTCTTCTCCAATACCAGGATATGAGAAGGTACGCAAACAGGAGCGCGGACAAGGGGGAGTCCGGCACCACCGGCCACTGCCACCAGGGAGTGATGGCCAACTGGGCGGCGTACCACCAGGAACCATACCGGGCCCCCAGGACATTGATGGCCACCAAGGGCATTGCCCACCGGCGGGTTTCCGGTAGTCGCCACATAGCTGTCAGGGTGTGACGCAACTGGCCTATTCCCCATCAGGTCAGAATGGCAACGGAACCGAGAAGACGACGGCAACATGGGCCGGCCCGGATCAACTTACCCCCAACTGCTTGGACGTAATACGCCGGTTGGGTCTTCATCCCCTTCCCGGGCCCTCTGCCTCTCGGTAAGCGAACCTCCACTCCTGGCCCGAGACAGCGCCGGTCCCGATGCACTCTTCGCTACCGCTAGAACCGGGCCCTCGTCCCTCCCGTGTTCTCAAGGCGCAGAGCCACCCCTCGCCCTTCCAGGCGAAGAGTGGCTCCACGATGCTCGGCGAAGCGTTGGCACCGTCCCGGCCGGTCCGGCCGTCAATCGGTGATAACGGGTGCCAGCACCTCTACGCTGACCGAGCCCACGTAAGTGTTGTGTACGGTTACTCTCCGTTCCGGGAACTCGTAGGTGATGCGCACGGTAGCCGCAGCCTGCACTGTGAACCTGCCCGGTCGTTCCCACCACACCTCGAAGGAGGGGGCCGGGTCAATGCTCACCACCTCCCGGTGGACACCGGGAACTTCGGACACTTGCACTGCCACCCGGAAGACGGCGGGCCGGCCGGTAACCCAGGTCCGGGGGCCTTTCACGGTGACACTGACCTCCGGCTCCACGATGCTCTGGGCAAAGAAGCGATGGGTGTCGGTCCCCTCTACCTGGTGCTCCCAGGTGAGATGGCGGATGACCCGGCCGTGATTGTCGTAGGCGGTGGCCTGCACTGTGTAGCTACCGGGGCGAGCGTAGCGGTGTTCCACCAGCATCGACGTGCGCTCCGGGTCGTCACTCTCCAGCAAGGTGCCGTCGCCCAAGTCCCATATCCAGCGCTGGTGATAGGTGCGGGCAGCATGGCGCTGGGTGGTGCGTTTGGTAGTGCGCACCACCCGGATGGGGTCCGGACGCGGGACGGGGGGCGGGGAGGCGGCGTCTGCCACACTGTCTACCGTGAAACGGACCTGGTAGGATACGTCCTTCACCAGCTCGCTGGACAGGCCGGCGGTGCCCTCCCGGGGTGCCGGCCTGACCCCCACCACAGCCTCATTATCCATTACACCCAAGGGGAACCGGACCCGGCCCGCACCCGCGCTCATCTGCCGGTCCCCGCCGCCCAGCAGCCAGTCCCAACCCGCCGGCAGCTCCGGCAGCTGGAACTCAACCACCAGCTCGCCCCGCACTCCGGCCAGTCGTTCCGAAGTGATCCGGATCTGGGTGGGATGCCACGAAGACACGCGTACCCGGCCTGCCTCTTGCCAGGACCAGGTTTCGGCGGGAGTGCGCGCGGCCAAGGGGCGGTGCGTGCGGGCGGGCTCCACTCGCCGGGTCAACTCCCGGACGATGAATTCCTGGACGTCGGCGCGCCCGAGCAAGGTCAAGTGGTTGGGTCCCCAGGTCCCGGTCCAGATGCGGATGGTGTCCTCAGGACCCGGCGGGGGCAGCATGGCCTCTACCTCTACCGCCAAGTCGTTGGGACCGGCGGTGGGGATAAGGGGCTGCCAGAGGTTGGGAAGCCGGCTGCCCAGGACCACCAACCGGGGCCCGCCTCCCTCCCTTCTCCACTGGTGCCAGCGTTGGAGCCCGGCATTCACGGGTACCGAGACCCGGCCCGGCGCCCCGTCTGACCGGGGCACTCCGGTCAAGGGCACGGTGGTCTGCAGCACCTGGTGCAGTGCCGGGCCCTCCGGGCTGAAGCCGGCCAGCTCTCCCATGCCCTCCAGGAATGTGGAGGTGAGGGCGGCCCGGCCGGCGTGCAAAAGGTGCCCGCCCAGTACCTCCAAGAGTCTGATCCCGTAGTGGCGCAGGGCATCCTCCCAAGAGGCCGGCAAGTAGCCATCGGAGAAAACGTGCAGCAGGAGGTCGGAGAGCCCGGTGCGCTTCACCAGGTACAGGCGGCGCCCGGTCTGGAGGGCCATAAACTCATAGAAGCTGCGGCTGGTCTCGCCGGCAGCCACCCAAGTTGAAGGGACCTCCGCGGCGGTCAGAAGGTACTCCGCAAAAAGCTGCGGCCGGAACCGGGCCAACCACGCCTCAAAACTGGGGGCGGTCGCCTGCCGGCCCGGCAGGTTCAGCCAGCGCGACTCCAGCACGTACTCGCCGTACAGCGGAGCGTAGACCAGGTGGGCCCGGGCGGCCACGTAACTCCCGGCGTCGGGGAACGCGGGAAAGGCACCGGACCGGGCCGCCCGGGGGATCTCCGGCGACGACAGCCAGGGGAAACCGCCACGGAAAGCGGCTTCCTGGCGCATGACCTCCCACTGGACACGGTAGTAAGTGGCGAGAAATGAGCCGCCGACCGGAGTGGCCGCCAGCACGGCGGTGTGGATGTGGTCCCGGGCATAGCCTTTCAAATAGTGGCAGACGGTGAGACCGCCGGAGCTATAGCCGACCAGCTGCGCCCGCTCGCTCCCAGCCGCCACCCTGGCCTGGGCGACCAAACGGCTGAGCGGGGCCGCTCCGCTACGCGGGTCCGCCCCGGCGCCGCCCGGGTGTTCAAACACAAAGAGAGTGCGTCCGGACACATACCCGGCCTGTAGCAGGCGCCGGTATAGCCCGGAAGGTGCCCGCCCATCCCGGGGCTGCCCCCAGGTAGTGGCACCGGGAGGGGCCACCAGGATCACCGGGTAGCGGGGGGCAGCGGCCGCCGGCCGGACGGCCGGCACCGCCAGGGCCAGGATGAGGATGAGGAGCGCCCGCTTCACCGGGGCTCACCCACTTTCACCCGGGACCAATCCCAGCGGCCATAGTTCACTACGGTAAGCCGGCTGAGGGGGCGGTTGGCGGCAAAGGCCTCCCGGACGGCCTGCTCCCAGGCCGGGCCGGGCATGGCCTCCACCGGGCGACCTCCCGGCTCCAGCACCGCCCAGCTCCACCCTTGACCGGGCGCCAGCTTCACCCGGCCTCCGCCGGCTTCCAAATGGACGGTGCCGTCGCGCTCCACCCGCTGGAGGCTAAGGTCGCTGCGGAACAGCCGCTCTCCGTCGGCGATGACCTCGGAACCGCCCGGCCCGCCTCTCCACGAACGCGGCTCGGCCAGGCGCACGGTGGCGCCCGGCCTTAGACCCTGCAGGCGGGCATAAGTCCTTAGGCCCAACGAGTCCAGCTCGTAAAGCAGCAGCACCGGGGTCTTGCGTCCGACGGCGGCGGGGACCCACAGGGCACCGGTATCGGCGTGGAAATGGGCGGCCGCCGGAAACTCGCCGGCGGGCAGCCGGGCCAGCCCGTGGGTGTTGGACTCGATGAGGTGCAGGAATACATAACTTGGGGGGCCAAGCAGACGCGGGGCAAGCCACCATCCGGCCAGGACGAGCAGGCACAGGAGCGCGGCCAAACCTAGGGCCCTTTTCATCATGGGGGACACCTCCCAGGGTCAAGTAACGGGAAGTGCCCGGGCAGCTAGCTACTCTCCGCAGTTATTCGCCAGGGTTTTCCAGTTCCCTGCCGGCCTCGGCGAAAATAGTCCGGTGGGTGTCGTATCCCGACCGCCGCTGGGCCTCACCCAGGGTCAGCCAGGCTGCCTCCCGGACCTCCGCCGGCTGGGGCGTCAGGACCCAGGAACCGGCTTCTACCAGGAAGTAGTGGGCGGTCTTGGCGACTTGCTGGCCGTCCCGGTCTATGTAGGAGTAGTGGACCGGGGTGAGATACCGGTGTAGGCTACCGGCAACGCCGGTTTCCTCGCGGATCTCCCGCAAAGCCGCAGCTTCCAGGGTTTCGCCGGGTTCCACCAGGCCCTTGGGAAACGCCCACTTACCGTAGGCATCCAAGATCATCAAAACCTCCACGACGGTGCCCCGGCGACGAAACACCACCCCCCCGGACGACACCTCCCGGCGCATCACCGCTCGCCCCCTCCCAGCAACGCGCCGACCTCCAGTAGCGAGGCACAGCGGGCGGCCGCCGTCTCCAGCAGCGCGGCGGCGTTCTGCATAGCGCCCTCCAAAGTAATGGGTCCATCCACCGCAGGCAGGGCCGCCCGGACGCCCAAGCGGGACAGCTCCTCCCACCCGGGTCCCAGCCCCCCCACCAGAGCGACGACCGGTAGGCCCCGGGCC
>DMHJ01000002.1:876-9576 GCA_003449495.1 Clostridiales bacterium UBA8153 | reverse complement strand
GGGAAGCGCCGGCGGGCCGGGCAGGCGGACGCACCGCCTGTTGTTCTTGTGTACGGGGAACTCCGCCCGCTCGATCATGGGCGAAGTCCTGACCAACCATCACGGCCGCCCAAGGCTCCAAGGCTTCTCTGCCGGCAGCCAACCCAAGGGAGAGCTTCATGCCCTCACGGTGAAGTTCCTGACCAACCTCGGCTACGATCTAACGGCAGTGCGCTCCAAAGGGTGGCACGAGTTTTCCTCCCCGGAGGCGCCGGCCATGGACGGTATCATCACGGTCTGTGCTGCCGCTGCGGGTGAGGCGTGCCCGCTGTGGCCCGGCCGGCCGGTGACCGCGCACTGGGGCCTCCCCGACCCGGCCGCCGCCCCGGGCACTGAAGAAGAGAAGCTGCAGGTGGTGCAGCAGGTGTACCTGATCTTGCGACAGCGCATTGAGCTTCTCGCTGCCCTGCCCGTGGATGCGCTGGACCCGGCGGCTTTCAGGGAAAAGCTACGGGAGCTGGGGCAGGTCTTTCCGGTAGCGGGTGACTCCTTGTGAAATATACTATGGTCCAGCAAGCGCTGGCGGAGACCATCGGCACCGCGCTCCTGCTCAGCGCCGTGGTGGGGTCGGGGATCATGGCGGAACGCCTGGCCGGCGGCCACGAGGGCTTGGCCTTGCTGGCCAACGCCTTGGCCACGGCGGCGGCACTGGCCGCCCTGATCCTGGCCTTCGGTCCGGTGTCGGGCGGCCACTTCAACCCGGCGGTGACCCTGTTTATGGCCCTGCGGGGAGAACTGGCCTGGGTGAGGGCACTGCCCTACGTACTGGCCCAGCTGACCGGAGGCGTCCTGGGCGTCTGGGTGGCGCACCTGATGTTCGACATCGGCATCCTGGCCCGGGGCCTCCAGGAACGTAGCAGCGCCGGGCTCTGGGCAGGCGAGATAGTGGCCACGGCGGGACTGCTCTTTACCATCTGGGCTACGGCTCGGGAACGGCCCGGCGCGGTGCCGTGGGCGGTGGCCTCCTGGATCCTGGCGGCTTGCTGGTTCACTTCGTCAACGGCCTTTGCCAACCCGGCCGCGACCATCGCCCGCAGTCTTACGCCCACGTTCGCCGGTATCGCGTGGCGGAGTGCTCCGGCCTTTATCGGCGCGCAGGTGGTGGGCGTCGGCCTGGCCGTGGCGCTCGCCGCCGCGCTGACGCCGGCCCCTCGCCCGCGTCCCTGACCGCCCACGGCAGCTGCCACTGGCCTCAACGGGTATCGGGGCGGTTGACCCTGGATGCCAGCTGTCGCCGGACCTATGACCATACCAGCCAGAGGAACAGCGCTCCCGCGGTGACCGCCGCCAGGGTGAAGGGGAGACCATAGGCCATGAATTGCAGGGTGCCCACGTGATGGCCATGCCTTCTCAGTATGCCGAGGCCGGCGATGTTGGCCGAAGCTCCGACGGGGGTGATGTTGCCTCCCAGGGTGGCGCCGATGAGCAGGCCGAAGTAGAACAGGTATGGATCGGTGCCCATGCTGTGGGCAACGGAGGCCACCACCGGTAGCATGGTAGCCGTATAAGGGATGTTATCGATGACAGCCGATAGCAGCACCGAGCCGGCAACGATCAGTTTGTATGCCAGTAGCCGGTCACCGCCGACCATCCTGGCAAAGACATCGCCGATCTCTGCCACGATCCCCGCTCTGGCCAGGCCGCCGATGACCACGAACAGGCCGGCCAACAGCAAGATGGTGGAGTAGTCGATGTCCATGAAGGTCGCCCTGGTTGTAGCCGGGTCTTGGTGTGCCACCAGGCGGTGGATGATACCTATGGCGAACAGCCCGGTGCAGATGAGGCCGTTGGTGATGTCGGGCTTGCCCGGTACGAAGGAGGCGAGGATGAGCAAGAGGAACATCCCCACTAGCAGCCCCGACGGAAAGTAGTCGTCCACGGTCTCCATTTCCTGCAGGTGGATGGGAGTGGTATCCTTACGAAACAGGTAGAGAAGCACGAAAAGGGAAGCCACCATTCCCGCCTGTACCGCCCAGAATATCCCCGGCCTGCCCTGAAAGACGATAAAGTCCGTGAAGTCAAGGCCCGCGTATCCTCCCAGTAATACCGAGGTGGTGTCACCTACCAGGGTGGCCGCTCCCTGCAGGTTTGAAGAAATGGCGATGGCGATGACGGCGGGCACCGGAGAGATGTTCAGCTTGCGGGCGATGTTCAGGGCCACCGGGGCGACCATCAACACGGTGGCCACATTATCAATGAAAGCCGATACGAAGCCGGCAAATATCGCCAGCGCGATGTTGGCCCATCTTACATCGGGCATGCGGTCGATGATGAGGTCGGCCATGAGCGAGGGCATCTTGGACCTGATGAACAGGGACACCACGCCCATGGTTCCGAAGATCATCAAGATCACGTTCCAGTCGATCGTCGTGGTAACGGCACCGAGGGGAACGATACCCAGACCGACATAGGCCGAGGCTGACACCAGCGCCACCGTCGACCTGATCCTGGGTAAAATGAGCAGCAACAAATAGGTGGCGATGAAGAGGCCCAGGGCAGCTTCTCTCACGGACAGCCGTCATCTCCTCTCGCCCGGGGTGTGGACCTGCCATTTCCTGGGCAAGGCAACACAGCGACACTCGTCTACCGCTATGCCTCGGGACCCGCACTGGTACTGCCGGCCCGCGGGCCAACCTGAGGTGCTCCTCACCGGAGCATCCGTCACTGATCGGGAGGAAGCGGCACCCCCCGCCCGAGTAGTGACGGCCGCATGCCGGTGGCTCCGGGCCACTGCACGGTGGCTTGTCCCCACCCTGGGCCGCTCACACCCAGACTACCACATACCGGTCTGGGGATTCACATACTAGGGCAAACTCGGCGAGAACTTCCGCGGCACCCGAAGGACTTCCTGCCACGTGGTATTCTATGCCAGCCAGTCATATGCGACGAGACAGGGTTTTCGCATGCTACCGGCAAACACACACTGTTACGACAATGGATTCGGTTGGTGGCAGGGAGTGCGGGCACCACGCCCCTCCCGGAATTCGTCCCGGCAGAAGCTGTCCCGGTGGGTGCGGTGAAGGCATGGGGGTTGGCGTCCCGGCGGTACGGTGAACCTGCCCCATGCAGCTGCACGGCACTCAGCTGGGGGAAGCTGCACAGGCGGTGCTCGAGAGGGTGTATTCCGGGCCCACCATCCCCAGTGATCTCCGTAGCTCCGGATACCGGCCATGGGATCACACGCCATCACGAAGGCAGGTGAAGGAGGTCACGGTGGAGTATGAAGGCTTCGGTAGGTTGTTGCCGCGAGCGGATAGCTACCAACTCCTTGCAGTACACGGCTCACAGGCGGTGAGGCTGGGACGGCGGGCAGGCTGGATCGCGGTCAGAGGCCACTCGGGAAATGGGAGAGAGGTGTCGTCGTGATGGTCAAAGTTGTCGGGATCATGGGTTCTCCCAGGGTGGGTGGTAACACCGACCGGATGGTTCGTTGGGTGCTGGATGCCGCCCAAGAGGCTGGCGCACAGGTCGCCTGCATCGTCCTTAAGGACCGGCGGATCGGGCATTGTTTCGGGTGCGACGTGTGCCACCAGCCCCCGCACAGGTGTTTCAACCAGGACGACATGGAGGCGGTTCAGCCCGTCCTTGAGGACGCTCATGCGTTTGTCCTGGGTACTCCCGTGTACTGGTGGGGTCCGAGCGGGCATATGAAGAGCTTTGTCGACAGATGGTATGGTTTCCAGGGCGACCGTCACGGGACGCTCCGGGGCAAAAGGTTTGGGCTGGTTCTGCCCATGGCCGATTCCGACCCATCCACCGGTCGACACGTTGTCGGCATGTTCTCGGATGCCCTGGACTACCTGGGGTGCAAGCTCCACGAAGCCGTGCTCGCTCCCGGTTGCGGCGCACCCGGCGATGTCGAAGGCAAGCCCGAGGTCCAGGCCCAATGTGTCGCACTGGGGAGATGGCTTTGCCAGGCCCCGACTAGCCCCCGGCGATAGTCGTCGGCCCTTTCCTAAGTTCATGACGCGCCCGCTATTCACCGGTAGCCTGGCATTGCGACGTGCCTGGGCCGGGCGCTCCTACCCCGGGCGAGAACGGCCTGCCTAGCCCGAGTTGACCGCGTTAGACTGCAATCGAGGCTCCAGTAGGCCCGGTCAAGAGTCATGCCGGGGGACGGAATGAGATCTCTACCGGGCCTTTGGCTTTCCACAGGTCTTCCGCATCCTGCCAGATGATGGCAGGATGGCGCATTATCCAAAGAGCTATATGGGGTAGGCTGGTAGAAATACTTGTCGCTCCGCCCCCGGAGGCAGGATTATCCACCCATCATGTCGACCTGTATGCACATGGGAGGGATGCCCGGTGGCCAGTATCCAGAAAGAGCGCGGAGCGCCGGATCTAGTTGGCTTCCACCAGCAGGTTGTCATGCGGGACAGTAGGATCGAGGCTCCCCAACCGGGGGCTGTATGAGCACCTGCAAGGAAGGGTCAGAGGCTCTGGCCGCGAAGCTCTGGACCGGCTCTCCCGTCGGGGCCCGTATGCGCACTCGCCAAGGGGACCACCGGTGTGGCCTCTGCTGCACGGTCACGGGCCAAGCTACCCGACTACGGCCGCGAACGGCAAAGAGCGCTATCATCGACCAGGGCTGACTGGCGGGCGACCGTGGCAAGGGGCTGGGAACTCCGGCGACTTTGATGAGGACCTGGCAGGCGAGCCGGGCGGTCTTGCTTCTGACCGGAAGTTATGCTAATATGGCGGTACTACAACGTTGCCGCGGTAGCTCAGTCGGTAGAGCAGCGGACTGAAAATCCGCGTGTCGCCAGTTCAATTCTGGCCTGCGGCACCAGCAAAAACCCAGCCTAACGGCCCCATACCCCCGGGGCGCGGGACGCTGAAAAGGGCACGATGGGGGAATCGTGGGGGAACCAGAAAAGGGACCTGGTAAGCAGCCAGGTCCCTGCTGTGTTTTACCGCCCCGGCTTGGCGGCCTCCAGCACCGCCTGGATCCTGGCGGCGGCGGCCTTCTGCATCGACGGCAGCACATGGCTGTAAACATCGAGGGTCAAGGTGACCGAGGCGTGGCCGAGCAGTTCCTGGACGACTTTGGGATGCTCCCCGGCTTGCAAGAGGAGCGTCGCGCAGGTATGCCGCAGGTCGTGAAAGCGAATGCGGGGGCAGCCGGCCTTGGCGAGGAGAGGGAAGAACGACCGACGGAGGAGGTTGCCATGATGGACCGGCGTCCCGACCTGCGTCACGAACACCAGGTCCCAGGCCCCGTCCCAGGCCTCGCCGAGGGCCAGCCTTTCCTGTAGCTGGGCCCGCCGATGCTGCTGCAGGCTGCTGACGGCCAGCGGGGGCAGGGCCACGTTGCGCCCGCGCCCCCCTTTGGTCTGCACCAGCTCGAAGCGGCCGGCCTCGCCGTCCGTCCCCCGGCGAAACTGGAGTTGACTGCTGACCGCTAGCTGCTCTTCCTTGAAGTTCACCTGAGCCCAGGTCAAGCCCAGGAGTTCGCCTTGTCGTAGGCCGCAGGTGACGGCCAGCACGTAGAGCGCATAGAAACGGTCCGCGCGGGCGGCGTCGAGGAAGCGGGCCGCTTCAGCTGGCGTCAGCGTGGTCATGAGCTTGCGGGGCGCCTTCGGTCGGTCTACCGCGTCGCAGACGTTGCGAGGAGCCAGTCCCCAACGGACGGCCTGTTCCAGGCTGCGATGCAAGATGCTATGCAGATACTGCACGGTGCGCGGAGAGAGGCCGCCTTCCAGTTTGCGGGCGTAGAACCCCTGCACGTCGGCGGGAGCGAGCTTGCGCAGGGCGATATGACCGAGGCTGGGGCCAAGGTGCAGCCGGACGTTTAGAGCGTAGGAGGCAAACGTGCTGGGGCGGGTCGAGGGCTTCACGGCGGTGTCGAGCCAGCGGGCGAGGAACTCCCCCAGGGTCATCCGGCCCGGGTCCAGGGGTAACCCGCGCTGCCGGTCCGCGACGATCTGGGCCAGCTCTCGCTGCACGTCTTCCCGGGTCCGCCCGCGTAGGTGCAACACCTGCTTCTGGCCGCCGGCGTCTACCGCGCACACTTCACCTCGCCAGTAAAACGTCTTCGATCCGTCGGCCAGCGTCCTCGACTCCTTGTAGATGCTCCCTTCACCGGTTTCGCGGCGCCGCTTCCCCGCTGACCTTTCCTCCTCTACGTGGTGTCCACTTCCGCCCGGTGACCCGACACCAGGCGGCCTTCGCATCCAAGGTGAAACGGTGCAGGTTCTCGTACCGCCATTGGTGATGGTGCCGGTTCCACTCCTCCATCATTCTCCGCCACGGCAGCCCCGTGCGCTCGGCATGAAAGACGGCGAGTCGCAAGTGTTTCTCTGTCATCGGCTTGTCGCTTCCGTGGAAGACTTCGCGCCGGACTTCGGCATAGAGGTCCGCAACTTCGCCGGATGAGAGCCGGGGGTCCAGGTCCAGGCTGACCCGGGGAGGACGACCGGAGGAGTAGGTCAGCGTCATCCTCGCCTTCGGGATGAAAGGGGCGGCGCCGGTGAGGATGAACACGGTCGCCCACGCATCCTCCCAGTTATACTGACGGGCCAGCGCTGCGGCCAGGGCCTGGAGCTTCCCGAGGGGACCGTTCCAGTGCACGGGTAGGTGGTGGGCCCTGGTGTCGTCGGGGTCGACATAGGCCAGCGTGTGCGTCCCGAACCTGACGGGTAGGCGGGCCCGCTCCTCCGCGGGCAGGGCGCAGAGCGCGTCCAGCCAATTGAAGTCACGCAGGGACCGCGTGTCCAGGGGGAGTCCGACGGTGACCCGGGTAAGACCTCCTGGCTGCTGGGCATTTTCAGTTCGTATCCACTCCACGGCTTCCTCCCTGCCCAGCAGGCGGCCGCCGAGCACATCCCGGCGGTAGGCGATGACCCGCGGGTCTTGGGCGGCTTCGATGGCCAGGATTTCGGAGAGTGCGGTGAGCCGTCCGTCGGGGGGCACTTCGCGCGGGGCAGTCGAACGCCGCTTCTTCTCGCCGTACCGCCGGTCGAGGCGTAGGTACTCCTGGTGTAGATCCTCCAGGTCGTCGGCATCGGCGCCATCGTCCAGAAAATTCTCCATATACTGGCGCTCCATCAGGTCGGTCCAGATATCGTCCCGCACCGAGCGGCCCAGTAGGGCGGCCAGGTCCCTGCGGACCTCCTGCTCGGTTAGGGACGTTCTGCGTCGAGGGACTACCATCGTATGCCCCCCCTAACAATGATGGTTTACACTAATAGTAGCAGGTGTAGCAGGTGGACCGCCTGCATGTCAAGGGGGTGTTTTTCCGTGGAAAAGAGTTTGCGGTCGGGAGGGTTGGAGGGAAAGCTCCTATTGCGTGTCGAGGAAGCCGCCCAGCTCGTCGGGATCAGTCGCTCTCACGCATTCAACTTGCTAAACCGGGGGGAGTGGCCGACCGTTTGCATGGGGGAAAGCCGCCGGGTGCCGCGGGCTTGGCTGGAGGCGTGGGTCCAGGAGCAGGTGGTCCGGTGGCAGCAGGCGGGGGGCCGGACTGGCGGATGAAGCAGAAACGGAAACCCCCGGCGGGCAGACCGGGGGCGGCAGAGGAGGACACGGTCGACTATGCCTTCACCATTGATTTTACCATCCAGGGTGAGGTTTTTCAAGCGCTGCGGGCTGCCGGACCCGGGCGATTCCTGCGAAACCTGGCAAAGGTGCCATCACCTCGACCTGCCGAAACTGGGCGTCATCGGCCTGTGGAGGGAGGAGCAGCGCGCCGAGCTGGCGTTGGTGCTCTCGGCGCCGCGCGAGCTGGGGCGACTGGTGGGCGCAGGGCCGGGGCACCTGGTCACGGTGGAGCAGTGGCTGCTGGCGCGCTTAGCGGCCGTTCGGCGTGAGCAGGCGCGCCGGGGTGGGGCGGCATGAACATCGACCGCCAAGTCCTAATCGATGCCGGCATCCTTAAGAAGCCGCCACGGGAGGTAGCCGAAGAACGGGGTCAGGACAAACCGAACCAGGCGCAAGTGCTCGTCGAGCTGGCCGGCGAAGCCATCTTCATCTTCACCCCTCGAGGCGACGTATTCGCCAGTGTGCCCGTCGGCCAGCACCGGGAGAATTGGCCGGTACGCGGCAAAGGTTTCCGCCGCTGGCTGGTGCGCAGGTTCGCCGAGGTGTACGATAAGCCGCCCGGCGCGCAGGCGCTGCAGGACGCCATCGGGTTGCTTGAAGCCCGCGCGGAGACCGCTGGCCAGCGCGGCGAGGTACACACCCGCCTGGCTGAGCGCGATGGCGCCATCTATCTCGACCTCGGCAATGCCGCTTGGCAGGCGGTCGAGGTAACGGCGAGCGGCTGGAGGCTGGTTTCCGAACCCCCCGTGTTCTTCTGGCGCCCACGGGGAATGCTGCCGTTGCCGGCCCCGCAGGCCGGAGGAACGCTCGCCGAACTCGCCGAGTTCGTCAACCTGGGAGAGGAGCGGGCCCGGGTTTTAGCGATCAGTTGGCTGTTGGCGGCGGCGCGTCCGCAGGGCCCCTACCTGCTGCTGATGCTCCACGGGGAACAAGGCACCGGCAAGACCCTGCTGGCGCGGTTCCTGAAGGCCCTGCTCGACCCCTCGGCGGTGGAAGTGCGGACCTCGCCGCGCGATGAGCGCGACCTCATGATTGCTGCCGCGAACAACTGGGTACTGGCCTTTGACAACCTTTCAGGACTAAGCGGCTGGTTATCGGACGGGCTGTGTCGGTTGGCCAGCG
>DMHJ01000002.1:0-467 GCA_003449495.1 Clostridiales bacterium UBA8153 | reverse complement strand
ATGGTCGTCAGTGGCATCGGCGACGTTGTGACCCGCGGCGATTTGTTGGACCGGTCGATCATTCTCAACTTGTCGCCCATCTCCGAAGCGCAGCGACGACCGGAATCTGAACTCCTGCGCGGGTTCGAAGCCGCGCGTCCGCGTCTCCTCGGGGCGTTGCTCGACGCCGTAAGCTGCGCCCTGCGCAACGTCGACCGGATGCACGTGGACGGCCCTGCCGCGCATGGCGGACGCAACCTTGTGGGTGTGCGCTGGCGAAGGGACCCTGCCCTGGCCAGCCGGCAGCTTTCTGGCGGCCTACGGAGACAATCGCGCCGGGGCCGTCGAGGCCATCTTCGAGGCCGACGCCATCGCGCAAGCGGTCCGCGAACTGGTCGAGGCCCGGGGCTCTTGGACCGGGACCGCTGGGGAACCTGCATTCCCGCCACTCATAACTATGGCGTGACTAAAACATTGAAAATGCAGCG
>DMHJ01000176.1 GCA_003449495.1 Clostridiales bacterium UBA8153 | reverse complement strand
GAAAGCCTGTCGGCGAACCTGACGACCTTGTCCTCGATGGACGGGCAATACCGCGGACCGGTGCCGCGGATCGACCCGGTGTAGAGGGGGGCGCGTTGCAGGTTCGCCCGGATGACAGCGTGGGTACGGGCGTTGGTGTGCGTCAGCCAGCAAGGGTACTGGGGCCGGGCCCTCTCGGGACCGAAGGAGAAGTGCCGGGGCACCTCATCACCGTACTGGGGAGCCATCACCGTAAGATCCAGGGAGCGCCGGTGTACCCGGGGCGGGGTGCCGGTCTTGAACCGGGTCAGCTTGAGGCCCAGTTCTTGAAGACAACGGGAAAGACCGCGGGCGGGCAGCTGGCCGTGGGGTCCGGAAGCGTACCCGTAGTCCCCGGTGATTACCCGGCCCTCCAGGTACACCCCGGTAGCCAGAACCACCGCCGGTGCCGAATACTGCATGCCGTTGGCCGTGATCACCCCGGCCATCCGGCCGTCTTGCCGGTGCAGCTCCACCACCATGCCCTGCTTGACCTCTAACCCCGGCTGTTCCTCCAGGGCACGGCGCATTACCCGCTGGTAACGGCCCTTGTCACACAGCACTCGCAGCGCCCGCACGGCCGGGCCTTTTCCGGTATTGAGCAGGCGCACTTGGAGGGAAGCCCGGTCCGCCACCTTGCCCATCTCGCCGCCTAGAGCGGCGATTTCCCGGACCAGGTGACCCTTACCCGGACCGCCGATCGCCGGGTTGCAGGGCATCAGGCCGATGTTGTCCAGGTTGATGGTGAGCGCGAGGGTACGGCACCCCAGCCGGGATGACGCCAGGGCCGCCTCGCATCCGGCGTGTCCCGTGCCCAGCACAATCACATCGTAATGGCCGGCCACGTAGGCCATACTCACCACCTACTTCCCGATGCAGAAGTCCCTGAAGATCCGGTGGAGGATGCTCTCGTCCACGCTCTCCCCGGTGATCCCGCCCAGGGCCCGGGCGGCTTCGTGTAGATCCACGGAGAGCACCTCCAGGTGCTCGCCAGCTTCGGCTCCGGCCAAGGCCGTCTCCAGAGCCGTCGCCGTCTCTTCCAGGCAGGCGATGTGACGGGCACCCGCCACCAAGGGAGGGCCGCAGCTCTCCACCTGCCCCCGGGCACACAGCTGGGCGAGCAGTCCCAGCAGCTCATTCAAACCATCCCCGCTAGTCGCCGAGACGCGCTGAAGCGGCGCCGGGCCCAGCCACTCCCTCAGCTGCGCCTCTTCGATGGCCTGGATGTTCAGATCCACCTTGTTCACCACGGCCGCCAGCACGCGTCCCCGGGCAAGAGAGGCCACGGCCAGGTCATCCTGGTCCAAGGGGCGGCTGTCGTCGAAGACCGCCAGTAACAGCCCGGCGGCTTCCGCGGCACGCCGGGCCCGCTCCACCCCTTGCCCCTCCACGGCATCCTCAGTGTAGCGGATGCCGGCCGTATCCGCCAGGATCAGCAGGGTGCCGCCTACGACCACTGCTTCCTCGATAACGTCCCGGGTGGTGCCGGGCACCGGCGTGACGATGGCCCGGTCCCTCCCCACCATGGCGTTGAACAGCGCCGATTTACCGGCGTTGGGCTTACCGATGATGGTCACCCGCACCCCCTGGCGTACCACGCGTCCATCATCCGCCCGCTCCAACAGCGCCCGCACCTGGGTCAGAGCCTCCCGGACGCCGGCTCGCACTTGCTGGCGACTGATTTCTTCCACGTCGTATTCTGGAAAATCTACGGCGGCTTCGATGGCCGCCACCAAGCCCTGCACCCGGTGGGAAATGTCCCTGATCCGGCGGGACAGCGCCCCCTCCAGCTGCTGCATGGCCTGGCGCAAGGCGGCATCGCTGCGCGCCCTGATGATCTCGCACACCGCCTCAGCTTGAGCCAGATCGAGGCGGCCATTGATGAAGGCCCTCCGGGTGAACTCGCCGGGTTCGGCCAGTCGCGCCCCGGCCGCCAGCAGTAGCTGGAGGACCCGTCGTGCAGGCAGGGCTCCTCCGTGGCAGGAGACTTCTACCACGTCTTCCCGGGTGTAACTGCGGGGAGAGCCCATGAAGGTGACCAGCACCTCGTCTACTGGATCGCCGGTGACAAGATCACACACGCGACCGTAGTACACCCGGTGTGACTCCAGGCTCCTAAGACGCTTCCCGCCGGACGTCCGGAATATCCGGCGGCAGATGGCTTGGGCGCCGGAGCCGCTCATCCTGATCAGCCCTATCCCCGCCTCGCCCGCCGCGGATGCAACGGCCACAATGGTGTCGCTATCCCCGTACATAGGTCCTCACTCCGCTAAGGAAAATCCCCGGGAGCTCTCGCTACCGGGGATACGGCTGGATTCCGGCTAACGTCTGCGGTAGCTGATGATCACGCTCCGGTGTGGTTCTTCGCCCTCGCTGTGGGTGCTCACATCCGGATGGTCCTGGAGGGCCGTGTGCACCACTTTTCTCTCGTAGGACGCCATGGCCTCCAGCTCTATGCTTTCCCCGGTCCTCGCCACTCGCTCGGCCAGACGCTGCGCCATGGCCAAGAGTCTCTCTTCCCGCTGCTGCCGGTAGCCGGCCACGTCCACGACCAGCCTGCGACGATCCTGGCTCCCCCGGGAAGCGGCCAAGTTGACCACGTGCTGGAGCGCATCCAGGGTCTGTCCGTGATGCCCAATCAGCGCCTTTACGCCGGGACCTTCAATTTGGTAGCGTACGCACTCGTCGCCGCTCACCACGGTCACCGTACCGTCTATACCCATGAGACCTAGGATCTCCTGCAAAAACCCCAGGCCCACCTCGGCCTTGGACTCCGCGGCCGTCACCTTGACCAGGGCTCCCCTGGCCCCCAGGCGCCCCAGAAGACCTTTGACCGGCTCCTCCAGAACGCACACGGTGCAATCCTCCCGACGGACACCCAGGGCGGCAACGGCGGCCGCCACCGCTTCCTCTATTGTTCGGGCTCGCATTTCTATGGATTTCACGAACGGGCGCCCTCTTTCGCCGGGGCTAAGGAACGGGGCAGCAAAAACCTCTCCCCGACGGCCAGGATGTTGCTGACCAGCCAATACAGGGACAGGGCCGCGGGAAAACGCATCGACATCCACCAGATCAGCACCGGGAACATATACTGCATAATCGCTTGACTCTTTTCGCTGGTCGCGGCTGGCGCGCTTATCTTCATGGACAGGAAGGTGGTCACTGCCGTAAGCAACGGTAGCACAATGCGTTCTGGCTGTCCCAGGATGATACCGAGAAAACGAGCATGCTGCAGCGGTTCGAATCCTTCTAGGGCTTGGAAAAAGGCAATGAGAAACGGGAACTGGATGAGCATGAGCAGGCAACTGGAAAGCGGGTTCACACCGTGCTTTTTCCAGAGCGCCATCTGCTCCTGGTTGAACCGCTCCGGGTTGTTCTTGTATTTCTTTTGGAGGGCTTGGACCTCGGGATTGAGGGCCTGCATCTTTAGGGTCGAGCGGGTCTGCGCCAGCGTAAACGGCAAGAGAAGCACCCGCACCAGTACCGTGAGGATGATAATGGCCAGCCCGTAGTTTCCCACTACGCCCACCAACCGGGAGATACCCTGCTGCATCAGATCGGACAGAAACCCCAACCACAGCCCCTCCTTATTGGTCCTGGCCCACCCCATGGTTCAGGGCACAGGATCATAGCCTCCCGTGGCACCAAAGGGATGGCACCGTAACAGCCGCTTGGCACCTAAGATGCCGCCGTGCCACGCGCCATGTCGCCGAATGGCTTCGTAGGCGTACTGAGAGCAACTGGGGAGAAAGCGGCAAGATGGGCGCAGATAAGGGGAGATGCCCAGCTGGTAGAACCTAATCAGGGCCATCAGTACCTTCTTCACTGCACCACCCCGCTGCGCCTCAGCAGGTCCATCACGCTATCCTCGATTTCGCAGAACGTAAGGCTGGCGGCGTGTGCCCGGGCCATAAACAGCATCCTCATCCCCGGTGGCACCGACGGCTGGCACTTCCGGTAGACCTCGCGGAACCGCCGCCGGAGCAGGTTACGCTTGCTGGCTTTGCCCAGCCGCTTCGGTACGGCGAAGGCCACCTGCGTCTTCTTCCCGGGAGAGCACAGCACATAGAGGGCCGCTGCCCGGTTTTTCCACGCGCGGCCCTCCCGGTACACTTTCCCGACTTCCGCCCTTGGGCGCAGGCGGTGTTCCTGCCTCACGTCCTCCGGCTGCCTTGCCTCGTCACGCAGAAAGGCGCGTCCGCGCCTTCAACCTCCGCCGCCTCAACACGTTGCGGCCACCAGGGGTGGCCATGCGCGCCCTAAAGCCGTGGGTCCGCATTCGCCTGCGGTTCTTCGGCTGGTATGTCCGTTTCAAGAGCCTCGCACCTCCCCGCACGGCCGTAAATGCGCTGAACCAGCTGTAATTATATGCCCCGCCCAAGCCAATGTCAAGAAAACGGCACGACGAGGCATCTGCGATGTGCCAGTTTTCCGACCCGGATCCTGGCCGGCAACTACGTGCAACCGGGGTTGTGGAATAGGACGTTTAGGCACCTAAGTGATGGGCTGAGGCCGGATCTGACCCTCCCGGCGAGGGCTAGCCGCCTGGAGAGACCGCCACCAGATTGCAGAGCCGGCCAGGGCCCTGGGTGCGTACCCGGCCTAGCGCCCTGGCCGGCAGCACGCTCCAGGCCAAGGTGCAACGTAGGCGCATTTGCCCAAGCCCCGGATCTACTGCTCCTCCAAGCCTGATCCCCACTCCCGCCGGCAACTCGCGCCCGCTGGGTACGCAAATGCGCCGGTCGGTGGCCAGAGGCATGCGTACCGCCTGCCCCACCGGGCAGACCTGCGCCCCCGGGCAGGCGCGCCCCATCTCCGAGGGCCTCGGCCTCCTCCCGCCGAAAGCGCGGCTGCGTAACCATGGCCATAGCTGGTCGCTCCTCCGCAGGGTCTTTGCTGCCAAACCTCCCCTCTGCGTCGAGGAGCGGACCGCCTGTACTTTTAGCGGGTAGAGGGCACTGCTCTCCATGGCTGTATGGGCCCATTCCCGATCCGTGCATAGACGCCCTTTCGCCGGGGCGAAAACTTTCCCCCGCGCCGTGTACACCCATACTTGCCTGTACGGTCTCTGCGCCGCGAATGCTTACGATACACGGTCCTCACTGCCGCTCGTCAGGGATCGCACCGGTGACGTCCGGGCTACCCTCCTGCTCCCTAACCACAACCGCCTCTCGCCCGCTACCGGCGCGGTGCCGGGGAATGCCTCCTGCTTTCCATCACCGCCCGGGCCTGGTAGACGAGGCTCCTTATGAACTCCTCGCGGTTGGGGTTGCCGGTGCCGTCGTAGTAAAGGGCAACTATGGGGACTCCTAGGTCGCGCCGGAGGGCGGTTAGCTGGGCCTCCACCATTGACCCGGGCATGCAGTTGAAGGGGGCCACGAAGATGACGCCGTCGGCCTCCCCCGACCGGGCCAGCGCACATGCCCGCCCGACGGTCATGGGCGGCTCGCCCCCGTAGTGGCCGGAGATGTATGGCCGGGATAACTCGCGCAGCTCTTCCGGGCTCGGCTCGTGCAAGACACCGCTGGCCGCGGTTATGCGGGCCTCATCCCGGCGGGCCAGCCGGTGCAGAGCTCCGTACCCCAGTCTTTTAGCCAAGAGGCCCAACTCCGGGTTGTCCCGGTAATGTGCGGTGGCCTCCTCCTGGCCGACATAGGCGCTGAAGGCAAACAGCTCGGTAACCGGCGAGAGCAGCACCTCCCCTCCGGCGGCCTCCACCTTGGAGAACAGGTCCTGGTTAGAGCGGTCGTCCAACCGCACGTAGAACTCCCCGCCCACCACCACCCGGGGGCGGACCTCGCCCGACCGCGGCACGGCAGCGAAGCGTCCGGCCGCCCGGGCCACCAGTTCCTCGAAGGGTCTAAGGTGCGTCCCCGCCAGTAGCGCCGGGGCGCTCACCCGGAAGCGTTTGAGCAGCTGCAGAAGCTCGTCGGAGTAATCGTCGAAAAGGGTTTGGGCCGCACCCGCCTGCAGTTCGTAGGGCCGGGTGGCCAGGAGCAGCTTGTAGAGGGCGTCCATGGCCAGCAGGCCATCGTAGAGCCCGACTGCGAAGCCGAAGCCCAAGGCCCCGATAGCTTCCTCCAGGCGCAGCCAGAGCACCCGCCCCGGGCCGTAACCGGCCCGGTTGAGTAGGAGCGACTGGGTGGTCGCGTACATGCCGTAGCGGCAGGGCCCGCAGGCCCAGCCCTGGGCGAAGGCCAGCCGGTCGGGGTCGTGACCATCCTTCAGGTAGTCCAGGAAGTCCTGGACGTTCTGGATCAGGGGCAGGCACTCCTCGCCGTTCACATACCGTTTAGCCAAGAACAAGTCCGGGTCGGGGCTACGGGGAAGGATCTCCGCAGCTACCCCGTAGTTCTGGAACATGGCCACGAAGGCCCGCACGTGGTGGACTGGCTCGGCCACCAGTAAGGTCCTTCGCTCCAGCTCCTTGAGGGCCAGCGGGCGAGACGATATGATTTCCGGGGGCCGGTAGTTCCGGCGGGAGCGGCAGGTGTTCTTGAAGGCCTCCAGCCGGGTGAGCATTCCCGCCGGGGCGGTGTGCTCGTCCATGGTCAGGCGAAGGCTGGGACAGACCATGGCCAAGTAATGCCGGAGCATGGCATTGGGACCGCACTTGAAGGGGTCCTGCAGCACGGCGTGAAACAAGGGCAGGCCGGTCCGCTCCGCTCTCTGGTTCAGGTAGCGGGCGATGAAGGCGGCCGACAGCATCCGCTGGACTTGCGCCGGGTAGATGTGGTTGACCTTCTCCAGAAACTCCCCGAACTCCCGGTCGAACTCATCCCGGGGCCCGAGCAGCTCCGGGCCCAGGCGTCCTTCGTACCAGGCACGGGTATAGGCCAGGAGATAGTCCTGGGGGATGCCGATGATCCCCGCCTGGCGCGCGTACTCCAGTGACCGCTTGGCGACGTACCGGTCGTAGGTGGTGTACGAGCGTCCCAGCATGACGCAGACGGCGGTATCGTCCCGCACCCACACCGGGAGCTCCTCCATGAGTCGCTGGGCCTCTCTCTCCAGCGCCAGCTCGAAGCGCTCCAACTCCCGGTAGCCGGCCTCCACCGCCCGCCTGAACAGCTCCTCACGAAAAGCCTCACCCAGCACCTGCCGGGCCACCGGCCGGAGCTGGTTCCGGATCACTTTGGGCCCCCGGCGGTAGTTCAGCTGGGCGTGAAGGAGGCGGCCCGTAGGCGGATCGAGGGCTCCCACCACCGTCCCCCGCACCGTCTGCAGGAGCGGGCAGCTGAAACCTTTGGGCCAGCCCCGGGCCCAAGGCGGGGATTCCAGGTCCACTACCTCGGGAAGGAACACCCAGTCCAGATCCTGTTCCAGAAGCTCCTGGTAGTGGCCGACCAGGACTTCCATGGGGCAGCACATCTCCGTGTCCAGGTAGCGCTTGCCGTCCCGCAGGTGGCGGTCGGAGCTCTCTGATGAAAGCACGACGGTCGCCCCGAGTTCAGCGAAGAAAGCAGCCCAGAAGGGGTAGAGGTCATAGAAGAGTCCGGCCTGGGCCAACCCCACGGTGGGACCGCCCTCAACTCGCGGCACCCGATAGAAAAGCTCCCGCCACCCGGTGCCGAGCTCGGGGAGATCGGAATAGCGAAGACTGCGTTTCTCCTCAATTCCCGAGTAGCGCCCGCAGCGATCGCCGTAGATCACCGTCTTGCCGTCGGCGAAGCGCACCAGATCAAGGGTGCACTGGTGCTCGTGCTCGCAGCGAGCCCGGCAACGACGCTTCTCTAGTCCGAAACGGTTCAATCGACCCAAGCCGGGGAAGCGGTAATCGCCCGCACGTCCCTCGCGGTGAAACCGTTGGGCTACCAACGCCGCCCCCAACGCACCGCTGAGCTCGGGGGATGGCGGCACTACCACCTCACCGCCCAGCTCGTGGGCGAAAGCACTGGCCAAAGCGTGGTTTTTGGCAGTGGCCCCGGTGAACACCACCCGCCCGTCGATGGAGCGGTTCTCGGCCGTCTTGCGCAGGTAGTTGCGGGCGGAAGAATAGGCGAGGCTGGCCAGCTGGGAGCTGAGCGGCAAGCCCTGGGAAGCGGCCGCCGCCAGCGCCGACTGGGACAGCAGCGTGCAGGTGTCGCCGAGGTCGATGGCGTAGGGCGCCCCAAAGGCACGCTGGGAAAACTCATCCTTGATGGAAATGCCCAGGAGCCCAGCGAGATTCTCGAGGAAGGAGCCTGTGCCCGCCGCGCAGACCGGGTTCATGTTGTAGTCATGCAAGGCGCCGCCGTCGAGCTGGAGGAACTTAGAGTCCTCGCCCCCGATTTCGATGATGGAGAGCCGCTCGCTATCCCCGCACAGGTAGCGGACCCCCTCCGCCTGGCAGGAGATCTCATCCACGGCATACTCCGCTCCCAGCATCTTCTGGGAAAGAAATCTGCCCGAACCGGTGGTGCAGGCCACCACCGGCGCTCCCCGTAGGAGCTCTCCGTGCCTGGCTTGGACCTCTTTCATGAGCTCAAGCACCTGCAGCGCCGGCCGCCCGGAGGTAGGGAGGTAGACGCCACCAATGTAGCTGCCCTGACCATCAAGCAACACGCACTTGGTGGAGACCGACCCGCAGTCCACCCCGAGGTAGACGATCCCGGTATCCAGGCCCGCTTTAGCGCCGGCCAGATCCGGCAAGTAGCGGACCTTCCCCGGCTCCAGCGGGGGCAGGCGGTGACCCGGAACGTACTTCCTTCCCAGGACCGCCTCGAAATCGAGAGCTGCCAGGCGGGCTGGCTCGCCCCGCAGGGCCGCTCCCAGGGCCACGAGAAACTCGTGCTCGGGCGGTATTTCCAGCCGCGCCCCGTTGGTGCACTGGCCGAGGTAGCGGAGGACGGCCTGGTTATTGGCCACGCCTCCCACCACCAGCACCCGGTCGAGGGCGCCGAGGCGATTCTGGGCTACACTGTTGGCCACCATCTCGGCCAGGGCCCGGGCTAGCCCGGCGGAAACCGCAGCTTGGGTCGCGCCCTCGTTGATGGCGTGGGTCATGTCAGACTTCGCAAAGATGGCACAGCGGCCGGAGATCCGCACGGGCCCGTCGGCCTGGAGGGCCAAATCGGCCAGTTCCCGGTCATCAAACCCCATGCGGGTGGCCTGCTGGTACCAGAAGGCCCCGCTCCCTGCCGCACACTGGCCGTTCCGGTTGAAAAAGACGGCGCGGCCGTCCTCCCCCAGCTCCAGATAGGACATGTTCTCATGGCCGAGGGAAAGGACGCCCCGGGCGGTAAGCCCCGAGGCCTCCATTCCCGTCACCAGCGCCTCCAGCTCAAGCATCGAGTGTAGCCCGACTTCCCTGGCCAGCAGGTCGGCGTTGGCACCGGTGATCCCCAGGAGCACCGTGTCCGGTACGGAGCCCACGCCCAGCCTGGCCAGACAGTCCCGGGCGGCTTCCAGCGGGCGGCCGGCCGTGGGCACCCGGGCCCGCCGGACCGCGCCCTCCTCGATTAACACTCCCTTGACCGCAAAGGTCCCCATGTCCAAGCCCACCCGCGGCCCAGCCACAGCATCCACCTTCATCAACTCAACCGTTCCTCTCCTCGTAGCCATCAATCGCGGGCGCTCCTCCACCGGCGCTGCCTCGAGGCAACTGCCGGCGCTGCTCCCGCCGGACCGGCAGCAGTCACCACTTCAGGGGAACCAGGGATCTGCTCCAGAGCCTGCCGCCCTCCGGTGCTCCCGCACCCGCCGTTACCACGGGGATGTTCATTCTCTCCCTAAGAGGCTCCTCCTCCAGCATGGTGTCACCGGTCACCCGTCCCCACATTCACGGAGGAAGAGCGAGGTGGGAAAACCCGGAGGTTGAGCGCTACAACGAGGCCGGCGACCAGGTAGCTGCCTGTCCGGCCGCTACGCCGGTATATGCGTGGCAGATTCCGCGTCCGGCCCAACGCACACCGTAGTTGTATGCCAGGGGCGAAATGGTCCCGGGCACGGTCACACTTCCGGCACCCTACTTGGAGTGCTTATCGGCCACCTTGGTGGCACCGTACGAATCGGGCTTGGTCTTGACGTCAAACCCGCTGCCCAATACCATACCCACGATCTCCCTGATCAGGTCCCGGCTCTGGCCGTTATTGCCGACATCCACGTGGATCTCCACGTTGAGCCGGCCATGCCCGTTCTCGGCCAGCCGCTCCGCCAGCTGGCTGGCCACATTCAGGCTGAGCGCGGTCTCATAGAAGATGCGCTGCCGGAGGCTGCCCATCTTCCGGTACTTGCTCCGCGTGTAGAAATATCTTCCGCCCTTGCCCACCCGGTGGACGATGACGGCGGTAACAAAGCACACCTCATCCTTGATGTGGGAGTCCGAGCCGATGATCAGCTTGTAAGTAGATTCCGGCGACTCGTTGATGAATCCCACGATGTACTGGAACATGCCTTCAAACGAAGTGTTGCCCTTAGTGGGGCTGGTGAATATCATAGCTCGGCCCTCCCTTCAGCGTAGTGGCACGCCACCTATAGTTTAGCGTTTCGGCCCGGGGGACGCAACGTGAAGCCGGGCGCCGCAACGGCGATGGTCTGCTTTAGCGCCTGAAACTCGTCGACCGTCAGGGTTTCCCCCCGCCTCGATGGGTCTATCCCCGCTTCCCGCATGATCTGGTGGACCAGCCCTTTCTCCAAACCGGCTTGGCACAAATTGTTGGTCAAGGTTTTCCGGCGTTGGGCAAAGGCGGTCTCTACCAGGGCGAACAACGGCAAATCCTCAGGGCGGTCTTGGCAGAGCTCAAGGCTGACGATGGCGGAGTATACTTCCGGGCGAGGCCAGAAGGAACCCGGTGACACCCGCATTACTCGCTCGGTCCTGGCGCGATAGGCACAGATCACGCTAAGGACACCATACTCTCTGGTGCCCGGCGAGGCCGTAATCCGCCCGGCCACCTCCTCCTGAACCATGAGGACCAGCCTGCGGGCGGCTATCCCGGGCTTAAGCAGGCGGAAAAGCAGTGGCGAGGTCAAGTAGTAGGGTAGGTTGCCTACGATCTTATCCGCAGCCAGGGATGTGACCGGGACTGCCATGATGTCTTCTATCCGGATGTCGACTCCGGAGTACGATTTCAGTACGGTAGCGAGCACCGCTCCGAGCCCGGGGTCAACTTCCATGGCAATGACCCGCCTGCAGCGCTCGGCCAGCCGGGTGGTAAGTACGCCCGCGCCAGCCCCCACCTCCAGGATGGTCTCATCAGGTTGCGGGTCAATGGTGGCCACCAGGCGATCCAGTACGCCGGCGTCTACCAGGAAATGCTGTCCCAGACGCTTCCTAGGGCGCAGCCCGTGTTGAGACAAAAGCCCCCGCAACGCCGAAGCGGATGTCAGTTTCACCGCACCCTCCTCACACCGCAGCCGGGCCGGGAGGATCCGCCGGGAGACGGCACGAGCCTAAGGCCGGCAACGCTTTGAGGCCAAAGAGCCGGCAGGCGTTCGCCGTAGTCAAACCTGCCAGCCGGGCGAGTTCTACCCCGCGCAACTCCGCTACCGTCCTGGCCACCGCCGCCACCTGGGCCGGCTCGTTCCGTCGACCCCGGTTGGGCGCGGGAGGTAGCCAGGGGCAGTCGGTTTCCAGGAGCAGCCGGTTGTCCGGCACCCTCGCCGCTACTTCCCGGACAGCCACCGCCTGGGGGTAGGTTACCGTGCCGGCCACCGAGATGTAGAATCCCCGGGCCAGGCAAGCTTCGGCAAAGGCCCAATCTCCCGAAAAGCAGTGCATGACACAGCCCAGCTCACCCGCCCCGCCCGCTTCTAGCACGGCCAGTACTTCCTGATGCGCACCGCGGTCGTGGACGACCACGGGCAGACCGGCGCGCCGGGCCACGTCTAAAAGCTGCCGGAACACCTTCTCCTGCACGTCCCGGGGTGAGAGGTCCCGGTAATAGTCAAGCCCGATTTCCCCCACGGCCACTACCCGCCGCTGCCGTACCAGTTCTGCCAGTTGGTCAAAAACCTCCGGTCCCGCATCCCGGGCATAGTGAGGATGGATGCCGCAGGTCGCCCAAACGGAGCTATGCCGCGACGCCAGGTCGACGGCGCGCCGGGAGGAGGCCAAGTCGAATCCTACGTTGATCATGGCGACTACGCCGGCCCGGCCGGCGCGTTGGATCACTTCCTCACGGTCCCGGTCAAACTTTCCCAGGTCCAGGTGCACGTGGGTGTCTACCAGCGGTTCGTTCATGATACCGGGCTGCCTTCCTTGACCGGCCCGTCAGGCACCAAAAGCCTTAGCCGGTCGCCGTCGCCCGCTGTCAAGATCATGCCCTGAGACTCCACCCCTCGTAGCTTGACCGGTTTCAGGTTGACCACTACTACCACCTGCCGGCCGGCCAGCTCGCCGGGCTCGTATTCCCCGGCGATACCGGCAACCACCTGCCGCCGGGCGGCACCAACGTCCACCACCAGCCGTAGCAGGCGGGCAGCCCCCGGCATGGCCTGGGCCTCTACGATGGTTCCGATCCTCAGGTCCAGGCGTCGGAAATCATCGATTTCCACAGTGGCCGGCTCCACATGAATCTTGGGCGGAGGGCCGCCTTCCGCAGGCCGGGACGTCTCGATCCTGGGAAACAGCGGCGGTCCTTCCTGTACCCGGCTACCAGGGCGTGTGAAACCCCACACCGTAAGGCTCTCCCAGCCCTGCTCACCGGGGTGGCCCGCCAGCCCCAGGCACTGCCATATTTTCCCGGGTGTCTCTACCAGAAACGGCGTCAGGAGTACGGCCACCACACGCAGGGCCTCGCAGAGATGATAGAAGATGGTAGCCAGCCGGCCCTCGTTGCCGTCGCGGAAATGGGCCCACGGGGCGGTGGTATCGATGTACTTGTTCGAGGCGGATACCAGGCGGCCGATGGCGCCCAAGGCGTTGGAAAGCTCCAGGCCGTCTACGGCTTGCTCTACCGCGGCCGGGGTCGCCAAGACCGCCTCTCTGAACTGGTCGTCGATGGCTTCCGGCCGGACCGGCGCGGCGACGATCCCGTGCTGAAAGCGCTTGATCATGGCCAGGGTGCGGTGGACCAGATTCCCGAGGTCGTTGGCCAGATCGGCATTGCTGCGGGCGATGAGCGCCTCCTCGTGGTAGATGCCGTCTGCCCCAAAGGGAACCTCACGCAGGAGAAAGTAGCGGACCGCATCGAGCCCGTATTTTCCCACCAGCACCACCGGATCGACTACGTTCCCCAGGGTCTTGGACATCTTGCCGCCTTCCAGCACCAGCCAGCCGTGGCCGAACACGCACTTGGGCAGCGCCAAGCCGGCCGCCATCAAAATGGCCGGCCAGATCACCGCGTGGAATCTCACGATTTCCTTACCGGTAAGATGCAGGTCGGCCGGCCAGTACTTGCCGTACCGGGTCTCATCCTGGAGGTAGCCGCACCCGCTAAGGTAGTTGCTCAGGGCATCAAACCATACATAAATCACGTGTTGGGGGTCGAAGGGAACCGGGATCCCCCACGAAAAGGAAGTGCGCGATACACACAAGTCCTCCAGCCCGCCCCGGATCAGGGCCAGGACTTCGTTGCGCCGTGACTCGGGCCGGATGAAACCGGGATGGTCCTCGATATGCCTGAGCAGCCGGCCGGCATACTTGGACAGCCGGAAGAAGTATGCCCGCTCCCGTAGCCGCTCTAGGGGACGGTCATGCTCCCGGCAGTGCCCATCCATGTCCTTGGCCTGGGTGTCGGTGAAGTAGGTTTCGCAGCCGACACAATACCAGCCCTCATACTCGCCTGCGTAGATGTCGCCGCTCTGGTGGACCCGGGTGAACAGCTCCTGGACGACGCGGACGTGCCGCTCCTCGGTAGTCCGGATGAAATCGTCGTACCGGATGTGCAAGAGCTGCCAGAGCTCTTTGATGCCGGCCACCACCGGGTCCACGAACTCCCGGGGCGTCTTGCCCTCCTGGGCGGCGCGCTCCTCAATCTTCCTACCGTGCTCGTCGGTGCCGGTGAGAAACCACACATCGCAACCCTGCAGCCGTTTGAACCGGGCCACGGCGTCCGCTGCTACCGTGGTGTAGGCGTGTCCGATGTGCAACCGGTTGGAGGGGTAGTAGATGGGCGTGGTGATGTAGTAAGTGGGCCGGGTCATGCCAATCCCTCCCTGCTAAAAGGCAAAGGCCCCACCCCTAGGGGCGAGGCTTCCTCGCGGTACCACCCTGCTTCATCCCGGCGGGGCCGGGACCTCTCCTCAGCTGTAACGGGCTTCCCGTACTGCCTTACTGAACTTGGGGCAGTCTCCTCCCGGTCCATGTTCCAGGCAGCTCCGGCACCGGGTTCCCACCTGGCCCCGGTTCTCTGTCTCCGTTCCCGCCTGTACTCATACCGTTCAAGGGATTTTCCATATGAGCTTTCCCGCGCGAGCAGTACGATATGTATCCCGGATACTAAGGCAAATGATAACGGACGGGTGGACCGGCTGTCAAACGGCCCTTTCGTAGTTGCCTCCTGCCGCTACGCGTCCTTGTCCTCCTCGTCCTTGGCATCTTTGTCCGTAGCTTGGGAGGCCTTCCTCTTCAGCTCAGAGAGGTCCACATTGATGACGGGCTGCGCACCCTGTTCCGAGACCACGCTGACCAGCAGGTTGTTGATAAGAGCTATCCTCTCCTGGTGACTAAGGGCGGTGCTCTGGTCTCCGATGCGATCGATGGCCAGTTGGGCGATGCCCACGGCGCCGTCGACGATGATCTGTTTGGCCGCCAGAATGGCCTTAGCTTGCTGGCGCTGGAGCATGGCGCTGGCGATTTCGGTGGCGTAGGCCAGATGGGTAATCCGGGCATCCAGCACTTCCAGGCCGGCCACAGACAATCGCTCCTGCAGATCCTCGGCCAGTTCCCGGGCGATCCGCTCTCCATCGTCCATCAAGCACACGCCCTCGGCATCGATCAAATCATAGGGATACTGGGCGGCGATATGGCGTATGGCGGTCTTACTCTGGATCTCCATGAATTCCCCGTAGTTCTCTACCTCAAGCAGGGCCTTCTCGGTATCCACCACCCGGAAGACGATGACCGCGGCGATCTCCACCGGGCTGCCTTCTGCATCATTCACCTTCAGGATAATGGTCTTGAAGTTACGTACCTGCAAACTAACGTGACGGGCCCCACTCCAGGGAACCACAAACCACAGGCCCGATTGGCGAATGCTGCCCAGGTACTTGCCGAAAAACACGATGACGGCGCCATGGTTGGGACCCACGAGCTTGAGCCCGCTGAAAATGATGATGGCAGTCAAGAAAGCCACCACCGCACCGGCGACGACCACGACCCCGAGAACCAGCGTTGCCAGCATCCATCCGCCGAGCCCGATCAAGGCCAGCGCAAGCAGTAACATGGGGAATCCGTGCAGTTTCCAGCAGGGCACTTCCTTCATGGACATGCCTCCCTGAACGTAGAAGAGTCGGGATCGGAGCTAGGCCACTGCCGGTTGGTGGGCCACGGCACCATTATGTCCCAGCCCGCTGACCCCGTCAAGGCCTCGCGGCAGGAAAGCTTGCCAGTTTCCGCCATAACTCTATGGGCATATCCTGGATGTTGCCGTTCTATGGCGGAATGAGTCGAACGCAAGCGGGGCACAGGTATGCACTTTCG
>DMHJ01000203.1:19083-24644 GCA_003449495.1 Clostridiales bacterium UBA8153 | reverse complement strand
GACGACATGCGGGAGGTCTTGTATAGCCAGACTGCCTCTTTTCCCAAGGAGCTCTACTACATGTACCGGGGTGTCGCCCTGGAGGCGGACACCGAGATCCACGCCCGGGCCGGGCTCCGGTTCGACGTGACGGTATTGCGTGCCGGCAAAGTCGGGCAGGAGTACATCAAGACCGCCGGTCACTATCACCCGCAGGTGGCAGGAAGCGGTCTTACCTACCCCGAACTTTACCAGGTGCTTGACGGGCGCGCCCACTACCTGTTGCAGAAGGTAGGCGAAAATCCGGCCGAGATTGTGGATGTGGTCATCATCGAGGCCGGCCCGGGCGACCGGGTGCTGGTGCCGCCCGGTTACGGCCATATCACCATCAACCCGGGCCCGGGTCCGCTGGTCATGGCGAACTGGGTGGCGGCGGGGTTTGCCTCGATTTACCAGGGTATGCGGGCCTACCGGGGAGGCGCCTATTACGAAGTGGAAGAGAAAGGGCGAGGGCTCTTCGTCGAGAACGGCGCTTATTCCCGCGCGCCGGCTCCCAGGCTGGTTAGGCCGGGCCTGCCGGCGCAGCTGGGGTTGCCGCCCGGCCCCCTCTACAGCTGCCCATTAGGGCGGCTGGATTTTCTGCGCGACCCGCGACCCTTGGCAGCAGCTATGACGCATGGCTATTACCCGGGATGATGTGGCTCGGCCGGGGGAAAGCCGGCGCTGCAGCCAAGAAAAGGCCTGCCGGGCTTACGGTGGTGTATTCCGCTGGAGTCCAGCTTGACCCGGACCGGTGGGGCGTTCCGCCGCCACTGGTTCCGGCCGTGGCGGTTCCGGACCGGCTACCGGGTACCGGCTGGCGGGCGAGCTGCCGCACTTTCTGCCAGGAGCTAGTCTTGAGGTGACCCAAGCCCGGTTGACGTGTTTTACCGTACGGTAGTTGCGGCGAGGAGCGAACCCTGGGCCGGTCCGGGCAGTTCTACACGGCCACCCGTAACAAGGAGGTGCGGTACCTGGTTTCCCAGCTGGCGCCAGGGGCCGTTCCCACTCGGGCGGGTGGCCGACCGTCTGGGCGTGAGCGCGAGTCCATAGGGCGAGAACATCGGCGCGGCCGGTAACGCTTCCCCGGATCCGGCGGCGGGGGAAAAAAGGTGTTCCTCGATCGGGCCGGGGCCCGCCGGTGGTGCCGGCTTCCGGAGACGAGGTGCGATAGCTTGTCGGTACTCACCGGCCTTGAGCGCCTGCTCTGTTCGGGCATGAGGCCACCACGGCGGGTGGCCCTGCTCACCAACCATACCGGCGTGGACCGCGCCTTTGTGCCCATTTACCAGCTTCTTTCCACCACCTGCTACCGGCCGGTGCGCATCCTCGTGCCCGAACACGGCCTCTACGGTCAAGCGCAGGCCGGCGTCAATATATCCGGCGGCACCGGCCCGGGCGGCCTGCCCATGGTCAGCCTGTATGGGTCGGCGGTGAAGCCTTGGGCGGAGATACTTGAGGGCGTGGACTGTGTCATCCACGACATCCAGGACGTGGGCAGCCGCTTCTACACCTACACCTATACCATGTTCCAGGCCATGCGCGCGGTCGCCTCGGCCGGCGTCACGTTCATGGTCTTGGACCGGCCCAATCCCATCACCGGCACCCGGGTGGAGGGGGAGATAGTCGAGGCCGGCTTCCAGTCCATCGTGGGGCCCGAGGGGCTGCCCATCCGCCATGGGCTCACAGCCGGCGAGCTGGCGCTCTTTTTCAACTCCGAGTTCCGGGTGAACTGCCGGCTAGAGGTGGTGACCATGCGGGGTTGGCGTCGCGAGATGTGGTCAGACCAGACCGGGCTTTGCTGGATTCCCCCGTCTCCCAACTGCCCGACGGCCGGCACGGCCCTGGTCTATCCCGGCACCTGCCTGCTCGAGGGCACCAACATTTCCGAGGGGCGCGGTACCACTACTCCATTCCAGCTGGTGGGGGCTCCCTGGATAGACGGCGCCGCCTGGTGCCGGGAACTGGCCCGGGCGGAACTGCCCGGTGTGAGGTTTCGCCCGGTCCAATTTATCCCCACGTTCTCGAAGTACCGGAGTGAGACGTGTAACGGCCTGTTCATCCATGTCATCGACCGGGAGGAGTTTTTGCCCGTAGCCACCGGGCTGGAACTGCTTGCCACGGCCTCCCGCATGTACCAGGAGTTTGCCTTCCTGCCGCCCGGGAGTGGTGGTAGGCGCTTCTTTGACCTTTTGGCCGGCTCAGACCGGGTACGCTTGTCTTTGGAGCAGCAGCTGGCCGGCCGAGAGATCCTGGCCCTGGGGCGGCCCGGGGTGGAAAGATTCATGAACACAAGAAACCGGTATCTCCTGTACTGAGGTGGCGCCGATGAAGGAATTCCTGGTGGGCGTGGATGGCGGTGGCAGCAAGACCGCGTGCCTGGCGGTGGAATGGAATGGCCGGGCCGCCGGGTATGCCGTGGGCGGACCGTCCAACTACCACGGAATCGGCGCCGCCGCTGCGGGCCAGGTCCTGCGCGCCACCATAGCTCAGGCTTTGGCCTCCAGCGGCGCCTTGCCGGGCGAGGTGGGAGCGCTGTGTGCCGGCCTGGCCGGATGTGACCGGGCGGATGACCGGGCGACGGTAGAGTCGATGCTCGCTCCCCTGGCCTGCCGGCGGATGCCGCTGGTGGTCAACGATGCCAGGGTGGCCCTGGCCGGTGCTTTCGGTAGCGCCCCGGGTGTGGTGGTGATCTCCGGTACCGGATCCATCGTCATGGGACAGCATGGGGGACGCATTGAGCGGGCCGGCGGGTGGGGACCGCTACTCGGAGACGAGGGTAGCGGCTACGACGTGGGGCGGCGGGGTGCCGTGGCGGCGCTGCGCGCCTACGATGGCCGGGGCCCGGGCACGCTCCTGGTCGACCTCTACCGCCAATACCTAGAAGGTGACCTGGACCTGCTCATTCCCCTGGTCTACCGGCCCATAACTCCTGCCGATATGGGCCGGCTTGCCCGGCTGGTGGGGGAAGCTGCGGGCGCCAAGGATCCGGTGGCCCTGGGCATCCTGGAGGCGTCCGCGGGTGAACTGGCCCTGGGCGTCCACGCGGTTGCCCGCCGGTTAGGTTTGGACCGGCCGGCGGTGGTCGCCGTGGGCGGTCTCTTTCGAGAGCTTCCCGCATTGCGCCAGCTGGTGGCGGCCAGGCTCGGGTACTCCCACCTGGAGTGGCCGCGCTACGCCCCGGTGGTGGGGGCGGTGGCGCTTGCCGCCGGATGCTGCGGGTACCAGCCCGAAGCCGGGGTCATGGATAGCTGGCAGCGCGTAGTCCTGGAAGCCGGCGGGTGGAGCCAGTGAGTGGCGGTGTGCCAGCACCGGCCGCACCTTTCCGTGTCCACCAAGGGAAGCCGGCCACCCGCACGGAACCCACCGGTAGCCCCGGGGTTTCCCGCTGGAAGCAGCTGAGGATCCCGCGGTAGCCGGTGACGGTCATTTCCCTACCCGGCGGCTTTGGCACGGGTCCCGGCCTCTTCCCCGGTCCTGCCCAGGAGGGCTCTCCCGGCAAAGTTTAGCGACACCAGCATGAGGGCTAGGCAGCAGGCCTCTCGACTAGGGTAGCTTCGTGGACGTTATGTTCGGCGATATTGGGCTGCGGACCGAAAGGTCGCTGCCCGGGCAGCCCATCGGGCAACGGTCGAGTTGGGACGCCGCTTGAAAGTCAATGCCAGCGGAACTGCCCTGCTAAAGATTGTCCGGCATGTGTGGCCCGATGCCAGTCTCGGTTGTCCGGAACCTGACTGCTTGTACAGGCAGGTGCTTACAACAGGCTATGCGGTGTTTCTGGGCTAGGGGAAGGATACATAGGAGTATCGGACCGATGGGAGACAAATCCTGGTCTATGTCGGACCAGTAGGTGCCGGCAGCTAAGCTGCCAGATACGACCGCTCGCATCATCACTGTTCCCATGTTCCAGCTGACAGTAAATTTGCCGGGGTCTCCGGGAACATGTTGGACGCGCGCTACGTCCAAGAAAGGTGAGAGCCAAGGGTGATAGGCCAAACAGGTCAAATGAGTAGCGTCTGTCGACGCCTGCAAAGAAGACTGCCGGATTTTGAGGGAATTGAAAGAGGCTAGCAAGAATGAAAATCAAGGGAGGGGTGGCGGACCGTCACAATCCCAGGCGGTAGAGGGATTTGAGCGTGCAAGGGTGCTTCTTACCTGCTGGCGGGCAAGCCCATCCGGGATTTGCTGGTGAGAGGCACAATGTTTTGCCCCATGCCACACGATTGTTGCTCTTGCGGCGGCGTGCGGTGAGTTGCAGGGTGCCGTGATGAGGGTAAGTCAAATGGTGTATAGGGAAGATGGCCAAGGAGGAAAGTAATGGGAACGATCATGGGACGGGGATGGAACCGAAGGCCGGTCGTATTGGGGCTAGGAGCAATCTCGGTAGTGCTACTGGTAGGCGTCGTGGTCGCACATCAGCTTGGAGCTACGCCGGGGAGGATTGACCCGTCGATTTCCGCTCAAATTGCTCACCTCGTTGGTGAATGGGAGGGGACCTCTGCCCCAATCTCAGTAACGGGGGGCGGCGACAGATACACTTTAACGGCTGGGCGCATAGTTTTGCTGCTCCGAAGTTATCGAGCCGGCGTTAGCTCGGAGGAGATAATGGCAGTACAAGACAAGGTGGAGGCGAGAGCGCGGATGGAGCTGGGAGAGCCGTCTCGACCAACTGTGAGGGCGATACCTTCGCCTGCAACGATGGTGCGCAGTGGGGGATGGCTGCGGCCTGCGCGAGTATACCGGTCAGCAATAGTTGCCTACGGGTTTGCCATTGGCGATGACTGGCTAGGAGTCGGTCACACGGTATCAGCAGGAGGTGCAGAGACAGAACTCACGGGCATTCATCAAGAAGCTTTGGAGTGGTTCAGACAGCAGTTGGCGTCCCAGCACGGTAGCCGGTAGCCAATAATGCCGTGGCAGCATACACCTGAAGAGCTACCTTGCTTGTCACCAAAACGAGCGAGTTTTGGCATAACCGATCTTCACCCCCTCCCGTCTAGGTAGATAAGTAGGACTTGCTGGGCGGGAGGGGGGATGTTTGCGGCAAAGATGTGGTCCATAGTAGGCAGAATTGTCAAGGCTTGCCACAGGGAGGCGATGGGCATGGATAGTCTACAGAGCCGGTGTTACCATGGGATGGTGGAAGAGCATGGACGCCTACCGCCGTAGTCCATTCAAATCCTGAGGAACCAAACCCTTCATCCCAGTTAACGGGGGCCTTTTCGGCCCCGTTTTGCTTCCTAACGTGGGGTGAGGATCGGTAATGAGTTCAACCCGCGGACCACCGCCTGGTCCCAAGTCTGCCACGGTGGCGAAAACCACCGGAGCCCCCTGGGTCAAAGGATTCACGAATACCCGTGTGGTACCCGGATGCAGCGGGATCTGTATAGCGCTTATCTGGCCAGGTACGTTACCGATCATGTTCTCCAGACAGCCCGATCCAAGGCGTCCTGGCCGGGTGCAGGACCGCTCCTGCGGACGGCCGGGGAACCAGCCATCCAACCCGCGCATGGAAGGCGTAAGTCAACCTCCTGCCGTGCATT
>DMHJ01000203.1:10381-18664 GCA_003449495.1 Clostridiales bacterium UBA8153 | reverse complement strand
GCGAGAGTGTCGCGGTATAGGCTTTTCGAACCCCCTGGCTTTAGCCATGGGGAGGTTCAGTGGAGATTCCCGTGCTACCGGAGGCAGGTCGCCCTCGCCTGCTCCGGACCGGCGGCAACCGGCTTCTACGATGGGTCCATGGTTTCCGCCATGTCCAGGCCGAACTGAGCCCTAATGAGGTCATAGTAGGTGCCGCGACGGGCCAGCAGATCCTGGTGGGTACCTTCCTCCACGATGCGTCCCCGGTCGATGACCAGGATCCGGTCGGCCTCGCGGATGGTGGACAGGCGGTGGGCGATGACGAACGATGTACGCCCCTTGAGCAAGCTCTTCAGCGCTTCCTGCACTAAGACTTCGGTCCTTGTATCGATGCTGGCCGTCGCCTCGTCGAGGATGAGTATGCGCGGGTCGGCCAGCAGCGCCCTGGCGAAGGCGATGAGCTGCCGTTGTCCCACCGAGACGCCGCCGCCTCGCTCTTTGACCTGGGTGTGGTAGCCGTCCGGGAAGGTCCGCACGAATTCGTCCACGTGCACGGCCTTGGCCGCCGCGACCATCTCCGCGTCTGTGGCGTCCATCCGCCCGTACTTGATGTTCTCGGCGATGGTACCCGAGAAAAGGAACGACTCCTGCAGCACCACGCCGATCTGCTTCCTGACCGAGGAGACGGTGAACTCGCGAAGGTCCCGGCCATCTACGGTGACGCAGCCCAGCTGGGGGTCGTAAAAGCGGGAGATCAGGCTGGCGATGGACGACTTCCCGGCCCCGGTGGGACCCACTAGCGCCACCGTCTCGCCGGGCCGGGCCTCGAAGGTGAGGTGGTGTAGTACCGGCCGCTCCGGGTAGTAGCCGAAGGTCAGGTTCTTGAACTCCACTTGCCCTTGGAAAGTGCCTGCATCGACTGCGCCCACCAGATCTTTCACCTCCGGCTGGGTGTCAAGGAACTCAAAGACCCTTTCTGCCGAGGCCATGGCCGCCAGCAGGCTGTTGTAGAAGTTGGACAGGCTGGAGATGGGTCCCCAGAACCGGCCCATGTAGCTGGTGAAAGCCACCAGTGTGCCCAGGGTGATCTCACCGCCTATCAGCATGCGGGCTCCGAACCAGTAGAGGGCGGCCGTGCCCAGGGCGCCCGTCACTTCCACCAAGGGACCGAAAGACCCGTTCACCACCACGGCCTTCATCCAAGTATCCCGGTTATCGGCGTTAATGGCGGCAAACTGGGCCAGGTTGATGTCTTCCCGGGTGAAGGCCTGGACCACCCGGACTCCGGAAATGGTCTCCTGCAGGTTAGCGTTGATGTTGGCAATGCGCCTGCGCACCTCGCGCCAGGCGGAATGAATCTTCCGCCTGAGCTTGGTGGACAGAAGGACCAGGACCGGGACGGTGCAGAAGGAAAGCAGGGCCAAGCGGGTGTGCATGGTGAGCATTATGCCGATGATCCCACCCAGCGTGAACACATCGGTGAGCAAGTTGACCACCCCGTTGGAGAGGAGGTCGTTGAGGGAGTCGATGTCATTGGTCACCCGTACCATGATTTTCCCTGCCGGCCTCGAGTCATAGAACCGCAGGGAGAGACCCTGGATGTGATTGTATACGGTCTGGCGCATATCATAGAGGACGCTTTGCCCCAGGCGGGAGGTAGCCCTGATCCGCGACCTCTCGGTCACGAAACTAGACAGGTGGATGGCCAGAAAGAGCACCGACAGCCAGGCCAGCTTACGGTGGTCAGCGGTGGCGATGGCGTCATCCAGGATCAACATCATCACGTATGGGCCGGCCAGGTTCAGGGCCGACCCGGTGATCATCAGCAGCACGGCCCGGCGGAGGAGGCGCCGGTACGGTCCAAGAAACGCCAACAAGCGAAGGGTCTGGGCCCGGTCGAAGGGTTTCTCAAACGCTTCTTCCGCCTGCATGCTCACACGTCACCACCTCCTGCCGGTGCAGGCTCCCGGACCATTCCCTCTCTATCCCGAAACTGGATGCGGTAGATGTCCGCATAGATCGACCCGGTGCTCAGCAGGCGGTCATGGGTTCCCCGCTCCACAACCCGCCCTCGTTCCAGGAGGACGATTTCGTCAGCGTGCATAACCGAGGAGATGCGGTGGGCGATGATGAAAGTGGTTCGCCCCAGCATCAGGCGCCTTAGAGCATCTTGTATATCGCGCTCGGTTTCCATGTCGACGCTGGCCGTGGCGTCGTCCAGCACCAGAATGCGGGGGTCTTTCAAGAAAGCCCTGGCCATGGCCACCCGCTGCTTCTGCCCGCCCGACAGCCCCACCCCGCGCTCCCCCACCACGGTGTCGTAGCCGTAGGGCAGCTCGGCGATGAAGTCATGGGCGGCCGCCGCCTTGGCCGCCGCCTCGACTTCGCCCATGGAGGCTCCGGGACGTCCGTAGGCGATGTTTTCCCGTATACTGGCGGAAAACAGGAAGGTCTCCTGCAGCACATAGCCGATGCTGGAACGTAGGTCCTGTAGCTTCACTTTCCGCACGTCGTGACCGTCAATCAAGACGCTTCCTGACGACACGTCGTAGAAACGACCCATGAGGTTGACCAGGGAGGTCTTTCCCGAACCGGTGGTGCCGAGGATGCCGGTGATTTTACCCGGAGGCGCGCTGAGGTCAATTCCCTGCAACACCTCCTCACCGCGGCTGAAAGCGAAGCGAACCTGCCGGAACTCGACATGGCCCCTTACCCCGGCCAGGCCTACAGCATCCGGCGCATCGGCAATGGACGGCTGCCGCTCCAAAATCTCCATCACCCTGGCTCCGGCGGCCAGGGCCTGCTCCAGGAGGTTGGTCATCCATCCCAGCTCGCGAATGGGCCAGATGAGCGTCCAAATGTACGAGCTGAATGCTACTAGAGCTCCGAACGTGAGGTCTCCCCGCATCACCAGTGTCCCACCGTACCAGAGCACCAGCACCGCCGAAACGTTACTCAAAAGACCGAGGTAGGGGAAGAAGGCGGCCCAGATGTCCGCCGAGAACAACCTGCGGTTCCTGACCTGCTGGTTCTGGGCGGCGAATTTCCGGATCTCCTCGGGCTCCTGCGCGAACGCCTTCACCACCCGCACTCCAGTGACGTTCTCCTGGAGTATGGACGTGAGGTGGGCCATCTCTTCTTGGATGGCCGCGTATGCCGGGCGGATGGTCCGGTCGAACCGGAAGACAGCATAGGCCAGGAAGGGCAAGAACACCAGGGCGACCAAGGTCAGGCTCCAGTTGATGGTAAAGAGGACAATGAGGGTGAATCCGACCATGAACACAAAATCGCAATAGCGGATGACGCCGGCCGAGAGGAACACGCGGATACCCTCGACGTCCCCAGTGAGCCTGGCCATGAGCTGTCCGGTCTGGGCATCGTCGTAGAAGCTCCAGGACAGAGTCTGCAGCTTGCGGTAGAGGGCGTTGCGCAGGTCGTAGACGGACCGCTGGCCGAAGCCCTCGACCAGGAAGTACTGGGTGAAGTGGAAAACGCCTCTGGCCGCGGAGATGATGATGACCGCCACTGCCAGCTGGGGGATGAGGGCATATTCCTGCCCCTTGATGCCCCGGTCGATGAGCAGCATGGCCAGGTAAGGACGAACCATGCCCAGCCCAGTCAGGATGAACATGGCTGAGACGGCGAGTACGAGACGGAGTAGGTGCGGCCTGCATATGCGGTAGAGCTTTTTGACTATGTCCATACGGCTACAGCCCGGTCACCAGCTTGCTCCTAGTCATGAACGACACCACCGCCACTAGCGTAACTTCTCCCTACTCGCAACGGATCCTCCTCCCCGGTGCGGAGGCACTGGGAGGCAGCCCGGCTGAAGCGCGCGTAGCAGGAGTCCCACCTGTTATCCCCCCAACGGCGGGCGGAAAACTCCATGCTTGCGAGAAAGGGAAGTGCAGATCGCCGGAGAACTGGGAAGAGCGGGTGGCCGGGCGGGGCCAGGAACCGGCACATTCGGGAACACCAGGAGGGGCATGCCGGTGGATAAGGCTTGGGCAGTACTGGAAGCAAGCTGCGCTTCCGGTGAGCTCTGTGGGGCAGTGGCGGGGGTAGTTAGCGGTGACGTCGTGGCTATGCAGGCCTTTGGACACTCCAGCCAGGGGCCGGGGGGGACCAAGTTGGGGCTTGATGCCATCTTCGACCTGGCTTCGCTTACCAAAGTCGTGGCCACCCTGCCCTGCATCCTGCAGGCGGTGGGGGGTAGGGACACCAGGCTAGACCATACAGTCAGCGATTTTCTCCCGGAGCTTGAGGGCACCGCCCCAGGTCAGGCCACGCTCTTCCAGCTGCTGACGCACACCTCCGGTCTTCCCGCCCACCACCCTTTCTACCGGGAGACTCCGGACCGGGCAGGGATCCTGCGCGTAGTTGCGGGTATGCCCCTGGCCACCCGGGGCGAGGTAGTCTACAGCGATATCGGCTTCATCCTCCTGGGCTGGGTGGTAGAAGCACTGGCCGGAGCCGGGCTCGACCGGGTGGCAGGACGGCGGGTGTTCGTCCCGCTGGGAATGGTAGATACGGCCTTCGGCGCCGGTGCCGGGACCCGGGTCGTAGCTACGGAGCTGGGGGTGCCCCTGGGCGTAGTCCATGACGAGAACGCCCGGTCCATGGGCGGCGTAGCAGGCCATGCCGGGCTGTTTTCGACGGTCTCTGATCTGGCCAAGTATGTCCAAGTGTGGATGAACGGCGGGAGGAAGCTGCTCTCCCCCGCTCTGGCAGAGCTGGCCACCCGGGACTGTACCGGCGGACAGGGGCGAGGCTTGGGCTGGCTGATCCCGGGGCCCGACAGTGTGTTTCCGCGGGCCGGCTATGGTCATACCGGTTTCACCGGCACCAGTCTCTGGATCTACCCGCCATCCCGCTTGGCCGTCGTCCTGCTCACCAACGCCGTGCACCCCACGCGCGGCAACCCGGCTACCCCCCGCATCCGGAGGGAGTTTCACCGCGCCGTGTGGGACGCCCGGGACCAACGACCCGGCGGGGAAGGAGCCTGACTATGAACCTGGAAGAGAAGATCGGACAGCTTTTCATGTTTGGGTTCGCGGGCCGGGAGGTGACTCCCGGGTTGGCGGAGTTCACCGCCCGCTACCGCCCGGCCGGGTTCATCTATTTCGGCCGCAACATCCACAATCCGGCTTCGGCGCGCCGGCTTTCCGAGGATCTGTGTGCTTTGGCCCGGCGGCTGGGCATGCCGCCCCTGCTCATCGCCGCGGACCAGGAAGGAGGCCCGGTGCTCAGGCTGCGCCAAGGGGCCACGCCCATCCCGTCGGCCATGGCGCTGGGCGCTTCCGGCGATGCCGGCTTGGTGGAAGCTGCCGCCCACTTGGCGGCCCGGGAACTACTGGCCGTAGGCATCAACATGAACCTGGCACCGGTGTTGGATGTGAACAACAACCCGGCCAACCCGGTCATCGGCATCAGGTCGTTGGGGGGAGACCCGGCGCAGGTGGCCAAGCTGGGCGTGGCGGCCGTGCGCGGCTGTCAACGGGCCGGAGTGCTCTCCACCGCCAAGCACTTTCCCGGGCACGGGGATACCCATCTGGACTCCCATCACCACTTGCCCACCATCGGTCACCCGAGAAGCCGCTTGGCCCAAGTGGAGTTGGTACCGTTTGAAGCGGCGGTGGGCGCCGGTGTGGAGGCGGTGATGACCGCTCATATCGTCTACCCGGAGCTGGAACCCGGATTGCCCGCCACCATCTCAGCAGCTGCCATCCAAGGTCTTCTACGCAGCGAACTGGGCTTTGGTGGTCTGGTGGTGACGGACTGCATGGAGATGGCCGCCATACAGGACGGCTGGGGCACGGCCCGGGCCAGCCTGTTAGCCATCGAGGCCGGCGCCGATCTGGTCCTCATATCTCACCAGCCGGCATTGCAGGAGGCGGCCTTCCAAGGGGTGTTGCAGGCGGCCCGTAGCGGAGAGCTGTCCCTGAACCGGATCGACGCATCGGTTCGTCGCGTGTTGCAGGCGAAAGAACGCAGGACTGCCCCCTGGCCGGACCTGAGCGCCGTGGGGGGGCGGGACTCGCTGCAATGGGCGGAGGAAGCCTTTGCCCGCACCATCACCCTAGTGCGGGCCAGCCCGGTTTTCCCGTTATGCGGCGAGGTGCTGGTGACCGTGGCAGATGCCAGCCAGCCGACCCAGGTCGAGGACCCGGTGCGGGCCTCATTGGCCCGGGCCTTGGCCCGGCACCTGCGCGTGCGCGAAGTGCGGCTGGAGGAGCTGGATGCCTGGCCACGGCAGTTGCCGGTGGTGATCGGAACGGCCAACCTCCGGCCCGCTTCCGAGCTGGCCGGGCGCATCTTGGCGGCCGCCCGCGTCCGGCCTACGGTGGTGCTGGCCATGCATGGTCCTTACGATCTGCTCGCCCTACCTTCTATAGAGACTTACCTATGCAGCTACTCCCAACAGGAACTGGCCCTGGCAGCTGCCGCGAACGTCATTGCGGGTAGGGCTCGCCCCTCGGGCTCCGTGCCCGTGGAATTGCCCGGCCTTGCTCCTCTAGTCTCCCAGTAAAGCGGGGAGCGTCGTGCTCCCGGCCAGCGGCGCCGGGTGTCCCGGTGAGGATGGCCTTCTGCCAGGGGCGGGCTTCCGTCGTCCGGAGGCAAAACGCTGGATTTGCGGCCTTCCCCGCAGCCCGGCGGCGAAGTGCGACAACCGGCCGGCCCGGTGATATCCTGGGAGTGCGGCCCGGGTGTCCATGGGCTTGTCAGTGCCCGCCGGCCATAGTCTTGGGGAGGCGAGAGAGGTGGCGCGCCGTGCTGTTACGAGGACGCGGGATTCTACCCGGGGGTGAACTGGCCGAAGCCGAGGTGGAGCTATGGGGAGCGAGCATCGCCTATGCCGGGACGCCCCGGGCCGGCTCCGGGCGTGCCCGCGAGCACGATGGCTGGATCGTCCCCGGGTTTATCGACTTGCACCTCCACGGCGCCGGTGGTGGGGATACCATGGACGCCACCCCCCGCGCCCTGGGAGCGATGGCCGGCTGGGCGGCCCGGGGTGGGACCACCGGGTTTCTGGCCACCACCATGTCTGCTTCCGCCCGGGAGATCACCCGGGCCACTGACAACGCCGCCTCCTACCGGGGCCGCGACGGTGCCCGCCTCTTGGGTATCCACCTGGAAGGACCGTATATCAACCCGGAGTATGCGGGCGCTCATGCCCCGGATGCCGTCACCACGGACTTAGCCGGGGCGCGACGGCTGGTGGCGGGCATCGGCCCACTGCTGCGCCGGGTAACGCTGGCGCCGGAGCTGGTGGGGGCAACCGCACTGGTACGGTGGTTGCGCTGCCGGGGGGTGGTGGTTTCCCTGGGCCATACTGCCTCCACCTACGCCCAGCTGGCGACGGCCTGGGAGGCAGGCGCCTCCATGGTCACCCATACTTTCAACGCCATGCGGGCCTTCCACCACCGGGAGCCGGGGGCGGTGGGAGGGGCCCTGGAGATCCCCGGGCTGGACTGTGAGGTGATCCTCGATGGTCACCACGTCCACGCCGCCGCGTTCCGCTTGCTCTGGCGCGCTCGCCCGGGGCAGGTCTTTTTCGCCACCGATGCCATGAGAGCGGCGGGCATGCCGGAGGGGAAATACCGGTTCGGTGCCGGAGAGGTGACCGTGGCCGGAGGACGGGTCACCCGCCCCAACGGGGGGTTATCCGGTAGCGTCGTGAGCATGGCCGCGTCGGTACGCAATGCCGTGCAGGGGGGGTTACCTCTGGTCGAAGCCGTCCACGCCGCCTCGGAGCGGCCGGCCCGGGCCGCCGGGTTGGTTGGCCGTGGCAGCCTGGCGGCGGGCCAGGTGGCCGACGTGGTGCTTCTGCGCCCGGATCTGACCGTAGCGGCCACCATCGTGGAAGGAGAACTGGTCTTCCAAGGATAATTCCCGGTAGTAGGCAATAATGGGGCCGGGAGGGCATCCCGTTGCTGGACCTTCTTGCCGACTACCATACGCACACCAGGTACAGCCACGGTACCGGCTCCGTGGACGATAACGTCCGCGCCGCGCTGGCCGTGGGGCTGGCGGAAGTGGCCATCACCGACCATGGCCCCGCCAGCTGGGGGTGGGTGGGTATGCGGGACCGGCGGGCGTGGGACGGCATGCGCCGGGACGTGGCCGCCGCCAACGCCGCACATCCGGACATCAGCGTACTATCCGGGGTGGAAGCCAATGTCATCGGCCTCGAAGGCCAGCTGGACGTCTCCCGGGAGCGCCTGCGGGAAGTGGATATGGTCCTGGCCGGATTGCACCTGGAGATCTGGCCGCGCTCCCTCCGGGACGGGGTACGGTTGGTGG
>DMHJ01000203.1:0-9983 GCA_003449495.1 Clostridiales bacterium UBA8153 | reverse complement strand
CGACAATACCAAGGCCCTGGTGGAGGCCGTGCTGGTCAACGACATCAACATCGTCGCCCACCCGGGACTCAAACTCAGCGTGGACACGGCCGAACTGGCCCGGGCCTGCTCCGCCCGGGGTACGGCCATGGAAATCAACTGCTATCATGGCCTGCCCACCCCGGACTATATAGAAGTAGCGGCTAGGCACGGAGTCAGATTCGCCATCTCGTCGGACGCCCACCGCCCCGGGGAAGTGGGGAAGCTGGAGGCGGGCCGGCGGTTGGCCGAAGCGGCGGGACTGGAGCCTGCCCAGGTGATCAACGCGCGCCATTGATGGGGGTGCTGGCCAGTGGAGGCTAAGCCCAGGTTAGTGCTGATCACCGGTCTGTCCGGGGCCGGTAAGACCCAGGCCTTGCACTGCTTCGAAGACATGGGGTACTTCTGCATCGATAACCTGCCCCCAGCCCTCATTACCAAGGTCACCGAGCTTTGCGACCGTGCTTCTGGTGGAGTCCGGGAGCTGGCGGTGGTGTGCGATGTGCGCGGAGGCGAGTTCTTTCATGAGCTCAACGGCGCGCTGGGGGCGCTCGACAGCCAAGGCTTTCCCTACCAGATACTCTTTCTGGAGGCGGAGGATGAAGTGCTCATCAACCGCTTCAAGGAAACCCGCCGGCGGCACCCCATCAGCGAGGCCACGGTCCTGGGGGCCATCACACTGGAGCGCCAGCGCCTGATGGAACTTAGGCATAGATCCCACATGATCATCGACACTTCCGGTATGACCACCCAACGTTTCCGGCAGGAACTCCACGACCATTTCCGCCTGGAACGTACGCCCAGGTTGACCATAAGCGTGGTGACCTTCGGGTTCAAACACGGACTGCCTATCGATGCCGATTTGGTTTTTGACGTGCGGTTTCTCCCCAATCCATTTTACGTTCCGGAGCTGAAGAACCTCACTGGAGAGCAGCCGGAAGTCCAAGAGCACGTATTTGGCTCGGCCGTGGCCCGTACTTTCATGCGCCGCCTGTTGAGCCTGGCACACTTCCTCATCCCCCACTATCTCAAGGAGGGGAAGTCCCACCTGACCATCGCCATCGGTTGTACCGGTGGACAGCACCGCTCCATTGCCTTCGGCGAGAGGCTGGCCGAGGGCCTGCGCCGCAAGGGGCACGCCGTGGTATTGGAGCACCGGGATATCCCGCGCGGCGAGATCGGTAGGGGTGCCGGGCCGGGGCCGAGGGCATGAATGGTCGAAGGTGACACCAACAGCCGCTGGGCCGGCCAGATAGGCGAAGCAACCGGTCACCGGCCCGCCATCCGGTCAGGGCGAGCTGGACGCCGGGCCTCTCCGGTCGCCGTATTGGTCTCTCGCGTACCGGCCGGGGGTGCCTTGGGGACGCCGGCTGGAGGGCGGCCAGGCCGGCGCAGGCCAACGAGGCGGGCACCTTCAGGGACAGAGGCTGAAGAGGAGAGGAACGGTGGTACCAGCTGAGGGCCCTGCACTGGCTTTATCCCGGCCTAGGGTTCAAGCGCTGGGTGCTGCTGTTTGGCCTAGGGGTGCTGGCCGCCGTCGCCGGTGTCCTCAGGTTGCTTGCCCCGGGATGGCCGCTAGTGGGCCGAGTCCTGGCCGCCCTGGGCGGGCCCGGCGCCGCCGGGGGAGTGGGCATGCTCGGAGTAGGTGCAGGGCTCATAACCGGGTCGCTGGTATGCGGGGGCCGGGCCTTGCGGAGGACCCGGGCCGGTCGCTGGGATATCGGTGAGTATCGCCGGCTAAGACAAGCCGAGAGGGGTCCCCGTATCGTGGTGGTGGGTGGAGGCAGTGGGCTGGCGACGCTCTTGCGGGGTCTGAAGGAATATACTGCCAACCTGACGGCCATCGTCACCGTCACCGACGATGGAGGCTCTTCGGGCAGGTTACGTGAGGACATGGGCATGCTGCCGCCGGGCGACATCAGGAACTGCCTGCTGGCGCTGGCCGACACTGAGCCCATCATGGAGCGGCTATTCCAGCACCGCTTCGGCCCCGGCCACAGCATGACCGGGCACAATTTCGGCAACCTGTTTATCGCGGCCATGACCGAGCTTAGTGGGGACTTTGAGCAGGCCATCCAACTATTCAGCCAGGTCTTGGCGGTACGCGGACGGGTACTGCCCAGTACCTTGGCCGACGTGCGCCTGCGTGCCGTCTTTGCCGATGGCTCCAGCCTGGTCGGACAGACGGCCATCACCTCCCGTTTGCTTCCCATCGCCCGGGTGGATCTGGAGCCGCCCCACCCGCCCCCGTTGAGAGAGGTGCTGGCGGCCATGGCCGAAGCCGATGCCATCATCTTAGGACCGGGCAGCCTGTATACCAGCATCCTGCCTAACCTCCTGGTGAGCGGGGTATCCGCTGCCCTGCGAGCTTCTCCCTCCCTCAGGATCTACATCTGTAACGTCATGACCCAACCCGGCGAGACCGGCGGCTACCGGGCCCGGGACCACGTGCGGGCGGTAATGGAGGTGGCGGGCACCGGAGCTCTGGACTTGGTGGTCATGAATGATGAGGATATCCCGCCCGAGCGCCTGCTGACCTACGAGGAAAAGGGTGCCTCCCCGGTGCTGCCGGATCCCGACGGGGTGCGCGCCCTGGGAGTGCCGCCCCACTGTGCCCCGCTGTTGTCACCGTCCGGGTTGATCCGGCACGACTCCCGGAAGTTAGCTCGGGTGGTCATGGAGGCCATTGACAAGTCCTGTACCCGGCGGAGAATGCCGAGATGGAACCGCCGGGCGGTCCGTAGACGCGATCAGGAGGAGGCTGCAAGAGTTTGAGAAGAGAGATCCGGGCCGAACCGTATCGCATCAAGATGGTGGAACCCATGACCCTGCCGTCCCGGGAAAGACGGGTGGCGCGCATGGTGGAGGCGGGGTACAATCCATTCTCGCTCAGGTCCAGGGATGTCTACATCGATCTGCTCACCGACAGCGGGACCGGTGCCATGAGTGACCTGCAGTGGGCGGCGCTTCTGAGCGGAGATGAATCCTACGCGGGCAGCGATAGCTTCTACCGGTTAGAACAGGCGGTACAAGCAGTGATGGGGTTTCGCCACGTGATCCCCACCCATCAGGGACGGGGCGCCGAAAACGTGCTTCTGAGCACGCTGATGCCCGAAGGGGGCAAACTGGTGCCCAATAACATGCACTTCGACACCACCAAGGCCCACGTATTGCATAAGCGGGGAGAGCCCGTGGACCTGCCCGTGCCCGTGGCGTATTCACCCAGCGTGCGTCAAGATTTCAAGGGTAACATGGACAGCGAGGCCTTGGAGTCTCTCCTCTCCCGGCGGCGCGCCGATGTCCCGTTGATCATCATGACACTCACCTGCAACAGCGGCGGCGGCCAGCCGGTATCCATGGCCAACCTCCGGGAGGTCTCGCAAATCGCCGGCCGGTACGGGGTACCCTTCTTCCTTGACGCTTGCCGGTTTGCGGAAAACGCCTACTTCATCAAGGAGCGTGAACCCGGGTATGCCGCATGCTCCATCGGACAGATCGTCCGGGAGATGATGAGCTATGCCGACGGCTGTACCATGAGTGCCAAGAAGGACGCCCTGGTGAACATCGGCGGGTTTCTAGCGACCAACGATCCGGCCCTATACCGCCAGGCCACGGTATGGGCGGTGCTCTTTGAAGGCTTCCCCACCTATGGCGGGCTGGCCGGCCGGGATATGGAGGCCATGGCGCAAGGGCTTTACGAAGTCATCGACGAGGAGTACCTGGCCGACCGCATAGGTCAGGTAGCCTATTTGGCGGAACGGGTGCGTTTGGCCGGTGCCCCCATCGTGGAACCCCCCGGCGGGCACGCCGTGTACATCGACGCCGGCGCGCTTCTTCCTCACCTCAAGCCCTACGAGTTTCCCGGGTGGGCCATGAGCGTGGCGCTGTATATCGAGGGGGGCGTCAGGGCGGTGGAGATCGGCACGGTGCTGGCCGGGCGCAAGGCCGGGACCGGGGAACACGACCACCCCCGACTGGAGCTGCTGCGGCTGGCGGTGCCCCGCCGGGTGTACACCCACCGTCATATGGACGCCGTAGGAGACGCAGTGGCCGCGGTGGTGGAGAAGAAACGGCAGTTACCGGGCCTTTTCTTCACCTATGAGGCCCCGGTGTTGCGCCACTTTACGGCGCGCTTTGGCACCCTTCAGGAGTGGCCCGGGTAGGCTGGCACAGATTGGGGGACAGGTAACACCAGGCAAGGAGGCGTTGGCTGTGCAGAGAAGGGTAGTGGCCGAACCATATAAGATCAAAGCGGTAGAGCCCATCAGAATGACGTCCCGGCCCGAGCGCGAACAGTTTATGGCCGAGGCGGGCTACAACACATTCCTGCTGCGTTCAGCAGACTGCTACATAGACCTGCTCACCGACAGCGGCACCTCGGCCATGAGCGATCACCAGTGGGCCGGTCTCATGTGGGGCGATGAAGCTTACGCCGGCTCCCGCTCCTGGCTCAACCTCGAGCGCGCCGTGCGGGAGGTCTACGGGTACAAGCATGTAGTTCCCACCCATCAAGGGCGGGGAGCGGAAAACCTGCTCTCCACCATTACCATCCGGCCGGGTCACTACATCCCCGGTAACATGTACTTCACCACCACCCGCGCCCACCAGGAGCGGAACGGCGGCACCTTCGTGGACGTGATCATCGACGAGGCTCACGACGCCCAGCACCCCCATCCCTTTAAGGGCAACGTGGATGTGGACAAGCTGCGGGCGCTGGTGGGGCGGGTAGGCGCGGCCAACATCCCGTACATGTCCACCGCCGTTACGGTGAACCTGGCCGGAGGCCAGCCTGTCTCCATGCAGAACCTCCGCGAGGTCAAGGAGTATTGCGCCGGTCAGGGCATCCCGGTGATGTACGATGCCACCCGCGCCGTGGAGAACGCCTTCTTCATCCAGGAACGCGAACCCGGCTACGCGGCAAAATCCATCGCCTCCATCCTGAAAGAGATGATGAGCTACTCCGACGGCTGCACCATGAGCGGGAAGAAAGACTGCCTGGTCAACATCGGCGGCTTCTTAGCCACCAATGACGAGGAATTGTACACCAAGGCCTGCGAGCTGGTGGTGGTCTTTGAGGGGATGCCCTCTTACGGCGGCCTGGCTGGGCGCGACATGGAGGCCATGGCCCGGGGCATTTATGAGATGGTCGATGATGACTACATCGCCCACCGGGTGGGCCAGGTCCGGTACCTGGGCCACCAACTTTTGGACGCGGGCGTTCCCGCCGTGCGGCCCATTGGCGGCCACGCCGTTTTCCTGGACGCCCGGGCCTTCCTCCCCCACCTGAGCCAGGATGAGTTCCCGGCCCAGTCGCTGGCCGCGTACCTCTATGTGGACTCGGGAGTGCGGGCCATGGAACGGGGGATCGTGTCGGCGGGCCGGGATCCCGCCACCGGCCACCACCGCTACCCCAAGCTGGAGCTGGTACGGTTGACCATCCCGCGCCGGGTATACACCGACCGCCACCTGGACGTAGTGGCAGGCTCGGTGCTCGGCCTGTTCGAGAAGAGGGACACGATCAGGGGATTGCGCATGGTGTATGAGCCTCCCACGCTGAGGTTCTTTACCGCGCGCTTCCAACCCCTGCCCTGACCAGGAGGACACCCGTGTCGTATGCCGACGACGTAAGGGTTGAGCTGGCCCGGCTGAGCCCCGGGGGCAGCTGCTGCCGGCGGGCCGAGCTGTCTGCCCTGGCGCGCTCCCTGGGCGTGCTGCGCCTTTCGGGAGACGGTCCTCCCGCGTTGGAGCTGGCCACCGGCAACCCGGCGCTGACCAGGAGGGTGTTCCGGTTGCTCAGGTACGACTACCAGATGCACCCGGCTATCACTTCCGGGCGGCGGCGGACCAGCCGGACCCGGCGCTACCTGGTACGGGCAACCGGGAGCCGGTTGGAGGGGCTGCTGGAGGACCTCATGGTATGGCACCGCCGGCGCGTGTACCCGGGTATAGGCCGCCGATTGGTGCAGCGCCGGTGCTGCCGCCGCGCCTACCTGCGCGGCTTCTTTTTGGGCCGGGGTTCCATCAATCACCCGGGCCGGGGACACCACCTGGAGCTGGTGGTCCCCTCGCCCCGGCTCGCCCAGGACCTGGCCGGACTCATGCGGACTTTTGCCCTGGCGCCCGGGCTCTGCGCCCGCAAGGACGACACAGTGCTCTATCTCAAGGATGCCCAGGCCATCGCCGGTTTTCTGGGCGTCGTGGGGGCGAGCCAGGCCCTGCTCCAGTTCGAGAACAGCCGCGTCTACCGGAGCGTGAAAGAGCGCGTGAACCGGCTGGTCAACATGGAGACGGCCAATGTCACCCGCACCGTAGAAGCCGCCGCCCGTCAAGTCAGGGCCATCCGGTTCATCGACGCGGAACTCGGCCTGCAGAAACTGCCCCGGGGGCTGCGGGAAGTGGCCGAGAGCCGGCTACGCCTGCCTGAACTGAGCCTGGAGGAACTGGGACAGTCCATGTCCCCGCCCCTGGGGAAATCCGCAGTGAATCACCGGCTTCGCCGCCTGTTGTCCATAGCCGCGCGGCTGAGCGGAGGCGCGCCGCCCACGGGCGCCCGCTGAGGCCGGAGGCGATACCCGGTCCGACCTGCCGGCCAAACCCGCCAGCAGCATCCCGCCGGGCTTGCTCGCGGCACCCTTCCGGCCGGCCCGGACTCGGCGGACCGGCCGGCCGGAGCATGCCCCGCCGGTGGTGTGGTCTTGCGGGCCCGGTCCGGAGTCTTCCATGAGCACCCTGCGTAAACTGGGCTAAGGAGGAATGGTAGACGGGAAGAGCAACATGAATGGAATCAACGCGGGCATCGCAGGGGCACGGGACCGGCGGGGGAAACGACCATCGCCATCCTGCGGGAGCGCGCTTTCCGGGTCCTGGAGCTACGGTTGTTTGCCAGCGCGCGGTCGGCCGGGCGCCAGCCGGGATTTACTGACCGGCAGCTGCAGGTGAAAGAAGTCACCCCCGGCTGCCTTGACGGCTATCGGCTGGTTCCTGTCGGTGCCGGCACCGCGGTCAGCCGGGAGGTGGTGCCGCGGGCGGCGGAAGCGGGGGCCGCGGTAGTCGACAAATCCAGCGCCTACCGTCTCTCGCCCCAGGTCCCTCTGGTGGTGCCTGAGGTCAACCTGACTGCCCGGGCTGGGTACCAGGGCATCATCGCCAATCCCAACTGCACCACCATCCAGCCGGTAGAGGCGCTCGCCCCCCTGGCCCGGGCCGCCGGGCTGGAGCGGGTGGGGATGTCCTCCTACCAGTCGGTTGCGGGCACCGAACTCACCCAGTTGAGCCAGGGGGCGCTGGCGGGCGACCCGGTACGCTCCCAGGTGTACCCGTACCCCATTCCCCTTGATTTACTGCCCCATATCGACAGTTTCGATGACCAAGAGTGTAACGGTGAAGAGCGCAAGCTCATGGCTGAGACCCGGAAGATCCTGGACCTGCCCGAGCTGCACACCAGCGCCACCGTGGTGCGGGTGCTGGCGTACCGGGGCCACGACATGCCGGTAATGGTGGAGCCCTGCGAGCGTCTTACCCGGGCATAGGACCGGCAGCTGCTGACCCGCCACCCTGGAGTCGTGCTGGCCGATGATCCCATCCGTTGCGTCTGTCCCATGCCCATCACCGCCGCCGGAACCGACCACGTGTACGTGGGCCGTATCCGGGAGGACGAGTCCCATCCCCGGGCGCTTCACCTCTGGGTCGTTGCCGATAACCTGCGCAAAAGGGCCGCCACCAACGGCGTCCACATCGCGGAGCACTTGTTTCGAGCGTGAGCTCTTGCCGGTACCTAGCCGGGGGTTTTTGATAACGGCATTCCGGGAGGTGCGAACACGGTGGACTCCGGCGTAACTAAAGGGAAGCCTGACAGGGTACGCCGGTGGGTCCGCGTCTGGCTGCACCACGAGCTCAAAACCTTGCGAGGCCGGGGCAAAGACGCAGCCACCAAGATGCTCCCAAGAGTTCACCGCGTGGCTGCCCTGCTCTTCTGGGTAGAGCCTCAAGCAGTGGTGCAAATTGCGCAAGGGCCATTGACGATAGTAGCCACCCCGTGGTTACCTGGGATATAAGGTCTCAACCAAATATGCGCAGGGAGGGACCGAACAGGATCGCCAATCACAATATGTCGCTTCGTGAGCTTTTGCGCAAGGAACTGTCCCTTCCGGACCACCGGGATCGAGCGTAGTCTGTCCCCGCAAGATGGGAGGCGGAGGAGTCACTGACGGGGATCGCCGTCCGGCAGAGGCTCAGTCCGTGACCGGCGGCAAAGCCCACCCAGACCTGCGAGACCGGTCTGGACGCCGGCGACTGGATCCTGCTTCCGGTCCATGCTATGATCTAGGTGGGCTGTCGAGGAGTACAGTCAAGGGGGGCGTAAGGAGCCTTGAGAGAGCTTACCCTGGAGGAGATCGACGCTAGAGTGCGATACGCACCCAGACCCACGCGATTTGTGCAGCGCATGGGAGGGCGCCCCCGCGAACCCGAGGAGGAGCGGTTGCTGACGAGGATCGCCGTCCGACGCTGGCGGTCCGCAGTTGCGGCGGGAAAGGTCCAAAAGCAGGGACCCCGGACGTGGTTCTATGTTGTCAAGGACTGAGGCTCGCAGCCAGCTGTTGCTGCTCGCCCAAGGGAAGCCCGCCACTTTTGAGCTGTTCCTGCGCACCATGGCGGTGGTCACCGCCGCGTGCCAAGCCGAGGGGTACCATCCAGTCATAGTGGGCGGGCACGCGGTGTCCATCTACACTCGCGGTGACTACGCCACCAGGGACATTGACCTCGTCGCTCCTGACTCTATAGCCGGCATCCTGGCTGACCTCGGGTTTAGCCGGGGGAGGGAAGACCGTCACTGGTACCACGATGAGCTGAACCTTGCGCTTGAGGTGCCCAGTTGCCATCTGGCTGGTGACTCTGGACGGGTAGTCAAGCTCAACCTCGACGGCGGCGGAGCCGTGTTTCTCATCGGGGTTGAGGATTTGATTCTGGACAGGTTACGCGCGTGTGTCTACTGGAAGTCCACGGTAGACTGTGAATGGGCGGGACGCCTGTTTGCCGTTCACCACCAGGATATAGACCTTGACTACCTGTTGAGGGCGATGGAGAGAGAGCCCGAAGGAGAACACATGCGCCGTAGGGTGGAGGCATGGAGGCTCATGGTCGGTGACTACGGGGCGTGACCCGAGCAGCGTGCCGTCCCGCTGACTGCGCCGGATAGCTACCGTCGCGCCGTGCTCCCGAGGGGAGTCATCGAACGCCCGCAAAGTACCTGAGACGGAACCGACGGACTAAGGACTTGATTGCGACGGTCGTATGCGGGAGGGGGGAAGCTTCAGCAGCCGCGAACTCAGAGCCACCAGGTAATCACGGCACGCACCCTCCGTGGCAAACGCCGCTCAAATAACAGAAGGTTCGCTGGGTAGATTCCCATACTCCATAGCCCAATACTACGGCTAAGAGCTGGCTGAGTCAAAGAGACACCCCAGTATACGGAATGCCCAAGTCCTTGCTTTGCCAATCAGTTCATATCCTCTGGCCCAGGGGCAAGTCACCCCTTCACGCAGGCCAACACGGTTAAGGGGTAGTAGCCTTCTCCCAGCAGGTGGGCGTCGTACAAATGATCGAGGCGGGTTTCCCAGACTTGCAGGCCAAGTTCCTCCCGCAGCATCCGCTTCCACGTGTCGCGCGGAAAAATCCCGAGGGTGTGGCGATCGGTGGTAACCTCCAGGCTACTACCCCGGCGGATCAGGTAGACCATCGTGGCTTCATAGGTGTTTCCCTGCGGGTCTAATAGGTGGTTGTTCTCGAAGATAGTGATTTTCGCGTCATCCGTAGCGCCCGTGTAGACGAAGTTGTTCTCCCGGAACTCCTCCTGGGTGTGAATTACCAGCAACAGCACGCCACCGACTTTCAGGTGCCGGTAGGCGGTCCGCAAGGCTTTGCCCAGGTCTTCCTCGTTGGTCATATACCCGGTGGCATCGGGGATG
>DMHJ01000214.1 GCA_003449495.1 Clostridiales bacterium UBA8153 | reverse complement strand
TCCACGTCGGGCTTTTCCATCTGTCCCAAAAACTGCCGGGCGTATGCGGAAAGGGACTCCACGTACCGGCGCTGGCCTTCCGCATAGATGGTGTCAAAGGCCAGGGAGCTTTTCCCCGAACCACTGATGCCGGTGATCACCACAAACCGGTCCCTGGGGATTTCCACGTTGATGTTCTTGAGATTGTGCTGGCGGGCGCCGCGCACCACAATGGCCCTGGCCACTACGAAGACTTCCTCTCCTGCAGCTCGAAGATAATATCCCGCAGAGAAGCGGCGTGTTCAAACTCCAATCGCTTCGATGCTTCTCGCATTTCCTTGCGCAGGCGCTCCAGGAGCGGCCCGACCTGCTTTTTGTCCAGGCGGGCGAGGTCGATGCCGTGCAGGTACGCGGCGGGCTGATCCGCCACCCGGGTGGCCTGGATTACCTCCCGCACCGCCTTCCTCACGGTTGCCGGGGTGATGCCGTGTACCAGGTTGTATGCCGTCTGTTTCTCGCGCCGGCGTTCCGTCTCGCCGATGGCCTCGCGCATGGAACCGGTGATGGTGTCCGCATACATGAGGACCCGGCCTTCCACATTGCGGGCCGCCCGCCCGATGGTCTGGATGAGCGAGGTTCCCGATCTGAGAAACCCCTCCTGATCGGCATCCAGGATGGCCACGAGCATGACTTCTGGCAGGTCCAGGCCTTCCCGCAACAGGTTGATGCCCACCAGCACGTCGAAGGCCCCCAGCCTCAGGTCACGTAGGATCTCCATGCGCTCTAGCGTGTCGATGTCGGAGTGCAGGTAGCGTACGCGTACCCCGGCCTCGCGCAGGTGATCGCTGAGATCCTCTGCCATCTTCTTGGTGAGGGTGGTGATCAGGACGCGGCCCGACCGGGCCACGGTGGCCCGGATCTCGCGCAGCAAGTCACCGACCTGATCCTCGGTGGGTCTGAGCTCAATTCTGGGATCTACCAGGCCGGTGGGCCGCACGATCTGCTCCACCACCCGGCCGGCCCGACCTAATTCGTAGGGGCCCGGGGTCGCCGACACGTAGATGGCCTGGCGGGCCCGGGCCTGGAACTCCTCAAAGGTAAGCGGGCGGTTGTCAAAGGCCGAGGGCAGGCGGAACCCGTGGTCCACCAGGGTGGTCTTGCGCGCCCTATCCCCGTGGAACATGGCGCGCAGCTGGGGTAGGGTAGCATGGGATTCGTCCACCACCAGGAGCATGTCGCCGGGAAAGAAGTCCATCAGGGTGTACGGGGGCTCACCCGGGGCCCGCCCGGTGAGGTGGCGGGAGTAGTTTTCAATGCCCGGGCAATATCCCAGCTGCCCGAGCATTTCCAAATCGTAACGGGTTCTCTGCTCCAGCCGGTGGGCCTCAAACAGCTTCCCCCGGCTCCGCAGCTCGGTGAGCCTTTCCTCCAGCTCGGCTTGAATGGAGGAGAGGGCGCGCGCCAGCTTGACGTCGGTGGTAACGTAGTGACGCGCCGGGTAGACGGCCACATGGGCCCGTTCCCCCAAGCGCTCACCGGTGAGGGGCTCGAACTCCACCAGACGCTCGATGCGGTCGCCGAACATCTCAACCCGCACGGCCCTTTCGTTGCTGGCGGCGGGAAAGATCTCGATCACGTCTCCCCGGGCCCTGAACTTCCCGCGGCTGAAGTTGGCGTCGTTGCGCTCGTACTGGATATCCACCAGCTTGCGCAGCAGCTGGTCGCGCGTGCGCCCCATACCCGGGCGCAAAGACAGCATCAGCTCCCGGTAGTCTTCGGGCGAACCCAACCCGTAGATGCAGGAGACCGAAGCGACGATGATCACGTCCCGGCGCTCGAAAATGGCGGAAGTGGCCGAGTGCCGGAGCTTGTCGATCTCGTCGTTGATGAGTACGTCCTTCTCGATGTAGGTATCGGTATGCGGCACGTAGGCCTCGGGTTGGTAGTAGTCGTAGTAACTGACGAAATACTCCACGGCACTGTCCGGGAAGAACTCCTTGAACTCGGAACACAGCTGGGCCGCCAGCGTCTTGTTGTGGGCGATGACCAGTACCGGCCTCTGCAGCTCTTCGATGACCTTGGCCACGGTGAAGGTCTTGCCGGATCCGGTCACGCCCATGAGCACCAGCTGACTTTCTCCGGCCAAGATGGCGCCGGCCAAAGCGGCAATGGCCCCGGGCTGGTCGCCCCGGGGCTGGTATTCAGAAACCACTCTGAACTTGGACATAACCGCACCTCGGTATCGGAACCAGGGAGCATACCAGAACATCTATTCGCCACCGAGCCGGAGAACCCTGCTAGCGCAGGCGTCGCTGTGGGCGTGCCACGTCCCAGTTCACCACCCGGCTCGCCGGAACCACGGCAATGCCCGCCTCCTGCAGCCGCGGGATCTCCTCTGCCAGGACGCTGGCCATGAGGGGGTGGACATGACCCAGGACCAGCGCCCGGCCTCGGGCCTGAGCCAAGGCCGCTCCTCTCCATAGCTGGCGCCTGATGGCTTCCGCCTCCCTTATGTTGTCCAGAAACAGCTGGTTTACCGCCAACGGGATCCCCAGCTCGGTGGCCAACTCGCCCATCACCGACAGGTGCCAGGTACGGCTGTCTACGAACACCAGGCCATGTTCGGCCACGACCTCCAGGACCGCCCGGGCCACCCGGCGATCGGCGGTGGCCCGGGAGCCCATGTGGTTGTTCACACCGGTGGCGTAGGGCACCTGTAGAAGGTGGTACCGGACCCGGGCCCGGATGGCTTCGTCGCTCAGGTCCACAGTGACAAACCGCGGTACCGGCGGAAACGCTCCTTTGGGTTCCATGGGCAAGTGGAGAAAGACTTCGTGGCCCCGCTCCCAAGCCTGCCGGGCTTCACGCTGCGTGAACGGCCCATCGGGCAACACGGCCATGGTCAGGGGATAGGGCAAGGCGAGCACTTCGGCGGTACCGAGGACGCCCCAGCCCAAGTCATCGATGATGATGGCCAGAAGCGGGCGGGTCTCGGAAGGACCCAGTCGTACCTCCATTACGCCGGGTTCCACCGCCGCGGCGCTCGCCTTCGGCAGCGTCGCCGGCAGGTGAAACATCGCCCCCACTAAGAGGACGGCCAACCCGGCGGCAACCCTGGGAGCGCAGCGGGGGAGGGGCCAACGCGCCATGGTCAACCGCCCACCCGGCGCCGGAGCCAGGTGCTCAGACGCCCGGCCACCCGGAGGTCCACGTTGGCCTCGTCGCCCGGCTCCGGCACGGTCATCAACTGGAGGTGTTCCACCGGCCCCGGGATCAGCACCCGGTCGAAGCCCGCCCGGCGCTGGACGGTAAGCTCGAGCCGGCCTGGGCTTCCGGCCACGACCTGCTGCAGCTGGTCCCGGTAGTTCACCTCCGCCCCGTTGACCGTCTGGATCACATCACCGGCCACGATGCCTGCCCGGGCAGCCGGGCCGCCGGGTACCACATCCAGGACCCGCACCCCTTGGGCGGATTGGGTAAACAGTGGCTGCCTGCGCAGCTCACCCCGGTTGGAAAGCCGTATCACCCACTCGTGGCCCAGAGGCCCAAAGAGTGCCGCCACCCACCGGAAGATGGTCAGCCTGGCCGCCAGCACCGCGAAGAACAGGAGGCATACACTGTATGTCGCCAGCCAACCGGCCGTACGCAGGCTCTTGCGCGGAGGGCTGGAGGCCACCGCCAGGTCGCTGTACCCGAGGGCGGCCATGACCGGACCCAGGGTGTAAACCAGGGTATGGGTGCCGGGATGGTAGGCGGGGCTGGCACCGATCAGGGGCCACCAGTCCGGCATGGCGATAAGGCCCGTAACCTGGGTGATGTCCGGTACGGAAACGGCAAACAGCACCACCAGGGGTACCGGCCAGAACCGCTGTATCGCGTAGGCCCCCACCACCCGGCTACGCTCATCGGCGATGAACAGCGGGGTCACGCACCCGGCGCCGCTCATGGATATGAGCAGGCTTTCGGTGACATGGAGGACGGCCACCAGCGCCATGAGAGCGGGCACGCTCACCTCAGGCCAGCCCAGCACCAGGCTGGATAGGGAAACTATGCCGCCGGCGTAGGAGAAACACATGAGGCGAGGGCTCACCAGATATAGGAGCAGAGCCAGCGGCAACAAGTAAAAGATCCCGCTACCGGTCAGGGTGACGCCCACGGAGACCAGCAGAAGACTGGCAAACACTCCCCCGCCCAGGCCCAAGCCCATGGCCACCAGCAACTGGCGCCTGACCGGGTTCTTCACCACGCCGTACAAACGCTCCTCGTTGCCCGCCACCCGGCGGTACTGCAGGGACACCAACCAGACCACCAGCCAGAAGGACAGCGCCAGGCCCGGGGTGAAGATGATCTGCGGGATGGTGCGGAGCACCACCACGGATACCTCAAGAAACGGGCGCAGGTCGGCCATGCGATGCTCCCCCCTATCAGCGTCCCAGGATGGCCCTGAGCTCGGCCAGAGCCCGCGCGAGCTGGGGGTCATAGGATGCGTCCAGCTCGGCGATGGACCGGTTAAGTGCCTCCACGGTGGCCTGGTCGATTTGTCCGGTGACGGCCAGACCGCGTAGGCGCTGGAAGCTGCGCAGAACCTCCACCATGGCCGGCGACATAACCCCGTCGGCAGTCACCCGGAAGCCCAGGCGCGCCAAGCGTTCCTGGACTTCCCGTACCGTCAGGTCCATGACCCCGGGGCCCAAGGTCCGCTGGTAGCGCAGGGCCGGGGTGGGCACGCCCGGCTCTACCACCACGTCCGGAGTGATCCCCACTCCCTCAATGGCATGGCCGCCCGGGGTGTAGTAGCGCTCGGTGGTCAACCGCACCGCGGAGCCGTCGGGCAGGCTGATAATGTTCTGGACGGAACCTTTGCCGAAGGTCCGCGTGCCCATGATGGTGCCCGCCCCGCGGTCTTGGATGGCACCGGCCATGATCTCGGAGGCGCTGGCCGTGCCCCGGTTGACCAGCACCACCAGGGGTATGCCGAGCCCCGGAGTATCCGACTGGAAAGTCTGCCTGCGCTCCCGGCCGGCGATGGTCACCACCGGCCCGGGCGGCACGAAAACCCCGGTGGTGTCGATGGCCACATGTAGGTGACCTCCGGCGTTGTTCCTAAGGTCTAGCACCAGGGCCCGGGCCCCCTGGTTGCGGAGCTCTTGGAGGAAGTTGGAGACCTCCCGGGTAGCGTGCTCGTTGAAGGTGAAAATCTGCAGATACCCAATGTCCGGCTCGAGCATACGGCGATCGGCGGCTGGCACCTGGATGTTTGCCCGGATGATCTTCAGATCAAAGGGGATAGGGTCGGGAGGACGGGCCAGGGTCAGGGTGACGCTGGTCCCCTCCGGACCCCGGATCATAACGGCCACTTGGGCGCTGGTGCGGTTGACCACATCCACCCCATCCACCCGCAGTATGCGGTCGCCTGGTCTGATGCCGGCCCGCTCAGCGGGCGTGCCCCGTAACGGCGCAATGACCGTAACGAACTGGTCCCGGACTCCGATGGTCATGCCCACTCCGCTGAAAGTCCCGGAGGTGCGTACGACGAATTCCCGGTGTTCTTCCGCGGTCATATAGGACGTATAAGGGTCTTCCAGTGCATCCAGAATGCCCGCTGCGGCCCCTTCTAATAGCTGCCGTCGCACGGCCCGGTCCGGGTCCACAAAGCGTTGTTCCACGAGGTTTAACAGCTGGGACAGTTTAGCGACTTCGCCGGATTCCATCGGCAAAGCGCGCAGGGTAAGCGTATAGGTGGTCAGGCTGGTAAGTACGACCAACAAAACGGCGCCGACCAGGACTTTTCTTCTGGCGACCACGTTCAAACCCCCATTCTGGCAAAGGATATGAGCCCGCCTCTACGGGCCATGCCAAACGGGTGCACTGCTCCACTCTCAGTCTATCACACGGGACCTTCTAGAACCAGCCTGCCGGGTTCACAAACTCGCCGTTCACCCGCACTTCGAAGTGAAGGTGTGGGCCGGTGCTCAGACCGGTAGTACCCACCCGGGCAATCACCTGCCCCTGCCTTACCTCGTCGCCGACCCGGACCAATAGCATAGAGGCATGGGCGTAGAGGGTGGCGATGTTGCCGCCATGGTCGATGACCACGGTCAGCCCATAGCCGCCCAGGGCTCCCGCGACGATGACCTCGCCGGCGGCCGCGGCCCGGATGGGGGTGCCGTGGGCCGCGGCGATGTCGATCCCCGTGTGCATGCGGTTCTGCCCGAGGATAGGATGGAAGCGGGGTCCGAAAGGCGAGGAGATCCGCCCGCCATCTACAGGCCTGATCATGGGGATCCGGCCGCCCGGGGCCGCGGTTCGCCTCAACCGGGCCTGCAGCTGGCGGATTTCGTGGCTCAGCCGTTCTGACTGCTGCTCGAGCTCGTCCATTGCCCGGGCGTACTGATCTCGCCGGGCTTCGATCTCGCGCAGGCGGGCCTCTCGCTCGCGCGTGCGAGACGCCACTTCCGCCCGCTTCCTTTCTTCACTCCTCCTCAGCGATAGAAGCCGGTCCCGCTGCCGCTCCAGCTCCTCCAGGCGCTTCTGGCGGGCAGCGGCTTCTTCCTCCAGGGCCGCGATGAGCTGGACGTCCTGGCGGATGACGCGCCTGAGCATGTCGAAGCGGGTGAGGAAATCGGAGATGCTGGTGGCCTGCAGCAGCACTTCCAAGTATGACACGGTGCCCGCCATGTAGATGGCGCGCACCCTCTGGGCGAGCACCCCGCTATGCTTGTCGAGCCGGGCTTCCGTGGCCTCCAGCTCGCTTTCGACAGTGCGTACCCGGTCGGCGGTGATCTGTTCGGCCTCGACGACAACCTTCTGCGGGTTGTTCATGTGTTCGTAGGCGAGCTCGGT
>DMHJ01000220.1 GCA_003449495.1 Clostridiales bacterium UBA8153 | reverse complement strand
GGCCGGCCTCGCGGGGATTGGAGAGGAAACCGGCCTCCACCGTAACGGCGGGTGTGTTCACTTTGACCAACATGCAATGGTCAAGTTTGGACAAAGCCTGCCGGGTGGTGATGCCGGTACCCCGGGCCAGCTGGGTCTGGAGGATTGTGGCCAGTCGTTGTGATTCCGGGTTATGGGCCTGGTAGAACACCTGGGCTCTGTATCACCGGGGCGAAGGAAAGGCATTGCCGTGAATGCCCACCACCGCACCGGCGCGGTTGCGGTTGGCCAGCTCCACGCGCCGGCCAAGATCCTGCCGCTTGCGCCGGGAGCTGCTCGTTTCGCCGGGTTCCGCCAGATCATGGTCGCCGGCGCATGTCATGATCACCGCCACGCCGTGGGCCTGCAGGAGGGCCTGTAGCTCCAGCCCGATGGCCAACACCATGTCCTTCTCCACGGCGCCGCCGGGCCCGCCGGCCCCTGGGTCGGGATGGGCGGGGCCGGGGGGTCGATGAGGACGGTCCTTCCGGCCAGTACCGGGGCTGAAACGGCCACGTACTGCCGTTCATAGTCCAGCACGACCAGGGGGAGTAGAAAGCCCAGCGTCGCCGCGAGCAGGTACGGCCAGAAGGACTTGCCCTTCCTTGCACGGCAAACATCTTTTCACGCCTTCCTCCGGGTGCTCTATCCGATGCATATGGCAGAGCACACCCCCTCATGCCCGGGCAGGCCGGCCTAGCGGCGCGACCCGGGCCCCCAGGGAGGAACTGCCCTGGAGCGACACCGCTCCAGGGCAGCCGGATGCAGTCCACTTCCGGCCAGCCGGGCAATCCCGGCCACGACCTAGTGGTCACAGGGAAAAGCTGCTTACGTTCGCTGATGGTCACGTCCAGGCGGATGATGGTCTTCTGCACCAACCGCCCGAGCTGTGGGTCGAACTCCCAGCTCAGGTTTTCCACCACGGTCTGGTTGATGAACCCCATGCCGTCCCGGGTGGGGCACTCCGGGTCAAGGGGGGTGATTTCCACGATATCGCTGAACGGTATGTCCTGGGAGAGATGCCGTACCAGGCCGGTCTGGGCGACGCAGAACACTGGCTTGTGCAACACGCCCCGGACGATGACCATGGGGTCTTTGACCATGGTGTGCAGGTCCCGGATCTCATGGGCGATGTCGACCATCTTGATGGCAGCTAGCCCCAGGCACTCCTCCACCAGCTTCTGCTTCTCACCGCGCCCGCGGACTACGTAGGTGATGATGAGCACCCCTTCCAGCTGGAGGTCCACGCAAATCTCCCGGCGGTCGGTGACTCTGACCTTCAGCTTGCTCACGATCTTCTGGATGAGCAGGCCGGTGACCGGGTCGAATTCCCATATGCAGTTGGCGATACGGGACAGGCCTGGTAGTCCATGCCCTCAGTCGCCGGGCAGTCCGGTACCACCGGATCAATTGCCACCATTTTTGCCACATCCGATGACCTGCCGCACACGGAGCAGAGGGCCTTGCGCATCGGTCTTCACGGAGATCTCATCGGTCACCGTGACTTTGACCTGGACCAAGAGGATGACTTTCTGGACCAGGATCCGGCTACCGGGATCGAACTCCCAAATCAGGTTCTCCACCGTTACCGCGGTCTGCTCGTTCATGCCCGGTAGCACAGGCCCATGGTCGTTCTCCGGGATGATCGCCACCAGCTCGCTCCATTCCCAATCCTCTGCCAGGTGGTGTTCCAGGCCGTCCTCCCCAATGAAGAGGGTCTGTTTGTGCAGCGTCCCCTGGATGATGACTTTGCCCGCCTTCACCGTGGCGTGGATGTGCCGCAAGGTCGGGACGATCTCTGCGATTTTCAGGCCGGCCATGGTGACGGACTCTTCCATGAGCTTCTGCTTGCTGCCGTGGCCCACCACGCGTTCTGCCTGGATCAGCACCTGTTCTGGCACCTTCGTATCCAGGGCGTCCCCTCCTGCTCTCTATTGACACGACGATGCTCCCGGCCGTGCACGCTACATGGTATGGTGGGTGGGCCGTAGGTGGTACGAAGGAACGGCGCCGGGCCACCGATTTTACAATGGGCAGCTGGGACTTATCAGGCAAGGGCGACGGCACGATGATCTACCTTAGGCGGCCGTGGTTACAGAAGGAGCTGATGCCGGTGTCCGGTGGTGAACTGCAGCTGGTAGTGTTTGAGTTGGCCGGCGAGTCCTACGGAGTCGATATAGGACAGGTCAGAGAGATCATCGTCATGCAGAAGATTACCCGGGTCCCGCGCACGCCTGCGTTTGTGGAAGGTATCATCAACCTGCGCGGCAAGGTCATACCGGTAGTGGATCTTAGGCAGCGGCTGGGTCTGGCCGCCGAGCGGCAAGGTTCCGGCCAGGAACGCATTGTAGTGGTGGAACACGAGGCCGTGGGCATTGGACTGGTGGTAGACGCCGTATCCGAGGTCCTGCGCGTGCCGCTAGATACGGTAGAGCCACCCTCACCGGTCATCACGGGAACGGACATGGAGTACCTGGAAGGCGTGGCCAAGCTGGACAGAAGGCTGGTCATCTTGCTTAACCTGGACCGGGTGCTCGCCAACGGCGGCAACGGTGAACTGGCAGCGGTAGACTGAGGAGAAGGTGGCGCAGTCTTGTCAAGCCAAGAAGACATCCAGCTGTTCCTGGCTGATGTAGAGGACCTGCTGGTGGTCATGGAAAACGGGCTGATCCAGCTGGAGAAGCTGGGGTACCACCAGCACTGGCTCGACGAAGTGTTCCGGGCGGCCCACACCATCAAGGGCGGCGCCGGCATGCTTGGTATGGCCAGCTTGGCAGACGGCACTCACCTTATGGAGGACCTTCTGGACACGATCAGGACCGAGCAGACGGAGCTGCCTCCAGAAGTGCTGGAAGTGCTGTTCGCCTGTCTCGACTGGCTGTCCCAAAGCCGGGACCTCCTGAACCGGGGAGAGTGGCCCCAAGACAACCCCCAGCTTACCCAGCGCCTGCACGAGCTGTGCTCACCGGGGGGGCGTCCGGACTCCCTTCCGGAGCTGGCCGGCGGCCGGACGGAAGAACACGCCTATGTGGTGGAGATCCACTTCCCCCCGGACACGCCGCTACTCTCGGTGCGTGCCTTCCAGGCCCTTACGCTGCTGCGGGAACACTTCCCAGTGTCCGGTTCCCGGCCGGCGGAGGAAGAACTGGCCCAGGACCGGTGCGGCCCGACCCTCCAGGTGTTCTTGGCCGAAGAGCCCGATGGGCAGGAGCTCGGTCACCTTCTCAAACAGGTGCCCGACTTGGTATCCTTCCGGCTCGAGGCCGCCAAGACCGCCAGCGACACGCTGCCCGCAGACGGCGCGGCCTCTTCCCCGGGCACCGTCAGGATATCGGTGGCGCTCCTGGATGAGCTCTTGGCTCTGGCCGGCGAGCTGGTAGTGGACCGTAGCCGACTATCGGCCGCGCTGACCGATCTGACCCCGGAGTCGGCCACGCACAAGGCCGGGCAGATCCGGGAGATCGCCAACCACATGGGTAGGCTCACCTCCCAACTGCAAGAGGGAGTGATGCGGGGCCGTCTGGTGCCGCTACGCCAAATTTTCCGCAAATTCCCGAGGCTGGTCAGGGATTTGAGCCGGGCCGCCGGCAAAGAGGCCGACTTGGCCATCACCGGTGAGCAGACCGAGCTGGACCGGTCAGTTATGGAACTCATCGACGATCCGCTGGTGCATCTTCTGCGCAACGCCATCGACCACGGGCTGGAGAGTCCCCAAGAGCGGCTCCTCGCCGGCAAGCCCCGGGCCGGCCGGGTGGAGCTGTCGGCAGGCTACGTCCAGGGCCAGGCCGTCATCACGGTAGGAGACGACGGCCGGGGCATCGACCCGGAGCGCCTGCGTCAGTCGGCAGTAAAGCGAGGGTTACTCACGGCAGAAGCGGCGGCGCGCCTTACACCGCGCCAGGCCCTGGATCTCATCTTCTCCCCGGGCTTTTCCACCGCCACCGAGGTCTCAGAGGTCTCTGGCCGCGGAGTGGGTTTGGACGTGGTCAAGACCAACTTGAGGCGGATCAGCGGCCGGATCGAGCTGGAGACCGACTTGGGCGCGGGTACCCGCTTCCACCTGTACCTTCCCTTGACCTTGGCCATCATCCGCGCGCTTTTGATCTCATCGGGCCGCCAAACCTATGCCCTTCCCATCTCGTCAGTGTTGGAAGCCGTCTCCCTCGAAGCCCGGGAGGTATACACGGTTACCGGTCGCCCCATGCTGGCCGTGCGTGAGCGCACCTATCCCTTGGTGCAGATCGGAAATCTGCTTGACGGGCCCGGGGCGGTAACGGCTTCCCCCTACGCCGTCCTCACCCGCACCCATTCCGGCGTCGTGGCCCTAGCTATCAGCGGTATCATGGGGGAGCAAGAGATCGTCATCAAGGAACTGGGCTCGTACATCGGACAGGTACCGGGCATTACGGGAGCGGCGGTGCTGGGCGACGGGAAATTGGCCCTGATCGTAGATCCTTCCAGCTTATTGGAGGTGGTACATTGAGCGGTTGGGGCATGGCAGAATTGGAGGCGGGCTTGGCCGAAGCCGACCGGGTGCTCGCAGCCATGACCGGCATCACCTTTCGCACCACCTCCCTTTGCGTGCATGTGCTTGAGCTGGAGAAGGTACCCGGAGTGGCCGGAGAGTCGACCCGGATTAGGGTGGCCGTGTACGCCCGGCTCAGTGGGGATCGGCCGGGGCACGCCTGCTTTCTCATTGAGCCGGCCACTGCCGAACGCTTGGCCGACGAGATGGTGGGCCCCGGACAGCCACCGGCCCTGCGCGAGTCTGCCCTATCCGAGTTGTGCAACGTGGCCGGGTCGGCCGTACTAAACTCGGTGTCCGATGCCCAAGGCCTTTCCTTGATCCCCAGTCCGCCGCTGATGGTGCAGGACATGGGCGGAGCGGTGCTCCAGTGCGTAGCCGCGGCTTTGGCCACCCAACCCGAGGTGACGGTCGTGCAGGCCGTCATGGACGTGGGCGCTGAGAGCGGTCCCGTCTACTTCCTGCTGTTACCTGAGGGTCCGGTGAGCCCGGCACCGGACGGACGGCCGCCATCATGAGGCCGGAAGTCATCCCGGTGAAGATGGGCGAGATTGGTTTCTCGCGCCAGGGGAGCTTGGCCTGTTATGCCCTGGGCTCGTGCGTGGTCGCCATACTCCATGACCGCGGCTTGGGCCTGGGCGGAGTAGCTCATGTGGTTCTGCCAGGAGCGGCTCCTCCCGAGGCGCCTGCGCCTGGGCGGTACGCCGGGCAGGCCATCCGCCGGCTAATCGAGGGGATGGTGATGCGGGGAGCCTTTCTACCCCGGTGCCGGGTCTACCTGGTCGGCGGGGCCCAGTTGCTGGACATCCGGTACAACGGCTTGAGCATGGGGGAACAGAATATCGCGTCGGCAAGATCCATGCTTAAGGCTCACGGTGTCATGCAAGAGCTACGTGAGGATGTAGGCGGGGCCCGGGGCCGCACCGTGTGCCTGGAAGTGGCAACCGGCCAGGTGACGGTGGGAAGGGCCGGACAGGCGCCGGAAGTCCTGTGAGCCGAGGGGAGGCAACGCCTTGAGAGTCCTGGTTGTGGATGACGCGGCCTTTGTGCGGGCCAAGATCGGACGGCTCCTGAGTGCCAACGGGTACGTCATTGAAGAAGCAGAAAACGGCGCCGAGGCCGTCAGCAAGTTCCAGTCGTACCGCCCGGACATCGTGCTCATGGACATTACCATGCCCGTCATGGACGGCATCGCGGCCGTTCGGGAGCTGAGGCGCCTGGATCCCGGTGTCAAGGTGGTAGTGTGTACGGCACTGGGACAGCGGGCCATGGTCCTGGAAGCCATTAGGGCCGGGGCCCGGGACTTCATCGTCAAACCATTCGACAACGAGCGCCTCTTGGCAGCCATCGAAAGGCTGGCTAACCATGGATGAGCGATTACGCGTACTGGTGGTTGATGATTCCGCCCTGTTCAGACATGCCATCAGTCGCATCATAGAATCCACGCCCCGGTTCAAGGTCGTGGCCACGGCCGTCAACGGTCAAGAGGCGGTGGCTAAGGCGGCCGAGTTTAGGCCGGACCTGATAACCTTGGATGTACAGATGCCCGGGATGGACGGTCTTGCGGCACTGACGGCCATTATGGAGCACAGCCCTACCCGAGTGCTCATGGTCTCGAGCCTGACGACCCGCGGCGCCCGGGTGACCATCCAAGCCCTCTGCCTGGGAGCCTTGGACTTCGTCACCAAGTCGGGCAACCAGGGCAGCCAGCTGGAGACCCAGCTTCTGGCCAAACTGGACGCAGTCATGCAGGCCGGTGTACCGGGGTACCGCCGGGCCGTACCTCGCGACCGCCCGCAACGTGCCCCAACCGGTCCTCCGGCCTCCGGTCTGATCGTCATCGGCGCATCAACGGGAGGTCCGGCCGCCCTGGATGAGGTGCTGGGCCGTCTCGACCCCGGGCTACCCGCAGCGGTGCTGGTAATACAGCACATGCCGCCGGGTTTTACCGCTTCGCTGGCCGACCGGCTTGACGGCAGCTGTCCCCTCCCGGTACGGGAAGCCGGCCCCTCCAACCAGCTGCGGATGGGGACGGTGCTGCTGGCGGCAGGCGGCGCCCATTTGGTGGTGACCAGGCGTGGCGAATCCGCTGTGGTGGACGGCCCCAGCCGTCATGGTGTGCGACCCTCTGTGGACGTGACCTTGGAATCGGCGGTTCGCCACTACGGAGCCAGGCTGATCACGGTCATCCTGACAGGTATGGGTTGCGATGGGACGGCGGGCTCACGGCAAGTGCGCGAGGCCGGGGGCCGGGTCATCGCCCAGGATGAAGCCACTTCCACCGTCTACGGCATGCCTGCTGCCGTGACCCGCGCCGGTTTGGCTAACCTGGTGTTACCTATCAGCCAGATCGGGCGAGCGGCCAGCCGTATGGGAGGTGAGTTCGGCGGTGAGTACCAAACCGGCGGTGCTGCCGCGCGATCCCGATAGCTCCTACCTGTTCCTGTGCCGTCGCCTGCGCGAGCTGGGGGCCATGGACCTGGCCGCCTATAAGAGCCCGCAAGTGCAGCGGAGGCTGGTCTCGTTCCTGGAAAAGCGGCGCCTGCCCAACCTGGCCGCCCTGGCGCGAGCTTTGGACGACCCCGGGTGCCTGGAGGACCTCAAAGTCTTCTTGACCATCAACGTGACCGAATTCTTCCGTAACTATGAGCGCTTCGTGGAACTCGACGAGCACGTGCTGCCCCAGTTGCCCGCGGGTAACCTGCGCGTCTGGAGTGCCGGGTGCTCCAATGGGGCCGAGGCTTACAGCCTGGCCATGCTGCTGCATAAGGGCCGGCCGGCCGTGGAGCACCACATCTGGGGAACGGACATCAACGGGCCCGGTTTGGCCAAGGCAGAGACCGGCCTCTACACCTTACCGGAGCTCAAAGGCCTGCCCCGGGAATACCTGCAGACGTGTTTTCTCGCCGAGGGCCAGTTTCACCGGGTGCATCCCGAGATCCGGCGGATGGTGCGCTTCGCCCACCACGACTTGCTTCGTCACACTTTCCCCGCCGGTTATCACCTGATCGCTTGTAGAAACGTAATGATCTATTTCACCGAAGAAGCCCGGGCCAAGATCTACCGGGGATTCCGGAAGGCTCTGGAACCGGAGGGCTTCCTGTTTGTAGGCGGCACGGAGACATTGCTCAACTCGCCCGACTTTGGGCTCGTCCAGTATAGGCCTTTCTTCTACCGGGCGGTCTAGACGGCATTGAACTGGGGGGTATGACCATGCTCAAGGCTTCTTTCGTCAACCCGTTCGTCAAGGCGGCTACCGAAGTGTTGCAGGCCGAATGCCGGCTGACCATGCGTCGCGGCCAGTTGCGGATGACAACTTCCAAGGCCACTTCCAACGACGTCACCGTCATCGTGGGGGTGGCCGGGGACCTCCAGGGCATCGTCCTCTACGGGATGTCGGAACGGACGGCCAAAGCCCTGGCAGCCATCATGAGCGACACCCAGGTCCCCATTTTCGACAGTATGGCCGAGTCCGCCGTGGCCGAGTTAGGGAACATGATCACCGGGTGCGCCGCCAGCGGCTTGGAGGCTGAGGGGCACCTGTGCCAGCTGACGCCTCCCACTCTCGTGTCCGGGCGGGGAGTGATGATCTCCACCATCAACATCCAGCACCTGGTGATCCCGGTGGAAACCGATCATGGCACTTTGGAGATCAACGTGGCGCTACGCAATGGCACCGTACCGGCTTAGCGGCCCCGGCAGCTACGATTGAACCGCAACCATGCAGAGGCCCCCAACCCGGGGGCCGGCATCCACTAGCGCTTGGAGAACTGCGGGGCCTTGCGGGCCTTCTTCAGGCCGTACTTGCGGCGCTCTTTCATGCGGGGGTCCCGGGTCAGGAAACCGGCCTTTTTCAGCGTCGTGCGGTTACCTTGGTCGAGCCGCACTAAGGCGCGGGAAATGCCGTGCCGGATGGCCCCGGCCTGACCGCCTACTCCTCCACCACTCACGCTGGCGATGATGTCCAATTTGTCCATGGTCTCGGTGCTGCGGAGCGGGCTCTGTACCAAGGTCCGGAGAGTCTCCAGGGGAAAGTACTCGTCCAAAGGGCGGCCGTTGATAATGACCCGCCCCCGGCCGGGATACAGGCGTACCCTGGCCACGGCTTCCTTGCGCCTACCGGTGCCGTAGAAAAAGGACAGCTGTCCCACACTATATCTCCTCTCTGTCAAACCCGTGAAACGCTTCCGGCCGCTGGGCCTCGTGGGGGTGGGCACTGCCGGCGTAGACCTTAAGCTTTTTCACCATGTCCCGCCCCAGCCGGTTGTGGGGCAGCATGCCCTTGACCGCCAGCTCTATGGCTTTCTCCGGACGCTCCTTGAGGAGCTGACCGTAGGGAGTGGCCTTGAGCCCACCGGGGTACATGGAGTGACGATACCACATTTTCTGCACGGCCTTCTTGCCCGTAAGCACGACCTGGCCGGCGTTGATGATGATGACGTGGTCTCCTGTGTCCAGATGCGGCGTGTAGGTGGGTTTATGTTTACCCCGTAGCAGTGTGGCCGCGAGCGTAGCCAGCCGGCCCAGGGGTCTGCCTGCGGCATCGATGACGTACCACTTGCGAGTTATATCTCCAGCCTTCGCCATATACGTTGTCCTCAAGTAAGAGTTCCTCCCGTCAATGCCTAGCTGCCAGCAGCGGAACAGGCTTAATTCTAATACAGCGCCAGGCGGCCTGTCAAGGCGCTCAGGCCTCCCAAGCTGGAGTACGGATCCTGCAGAATGCCCACGGGTGGCGGGTACTCCACTTGCACCAGCCAGAGGCCGTGGGCCGGAGCGGTGGGACCCAGCAACCGTCTCTGGCCGCTATGTAACGCAGGCGCAAAGCACCCGTCGACCGGCCGCCTGCCCATCCCCACTTCTATCAGGGTACCCGCGATGATCCTGACCATATGATACAGGAAACCATCGGCGGTGATGGTGAAGGCCGTCAGGCACCCGGACCTCTCCACCGCCACGGCCCTTACCGTCCGCCGGAAAGTGCGGGCGCTGCTGCCCACCGAGGAGAAGGCCTTAAAGTTGTGGTTCCCTTCCAGCTGGCGACCTGCCGCCTGCATGGCCGGAAGGTCCAGCTCCGCCGGCAGGTGGTGGACGTACCGGCTGAGAAAGGGCCCGCAAGTAGGAGATGTCCACCAGGCATACGTGTAGGTCTTTCCCAGGGCACTCCTGGTGGCGTGGAAGTCCGGGCCGGTAGCTTGGGCTGCCAGCGCGCGCAAGTCGCCGGGCAAGTGGGTGTTGAGGGCGACGGGCACGCGCTCCACCGGCACCGTGCCACCGGTACGAAAGGAGATCACCTGTCCCGCAGCGTGAACTCCGGCATCGGTCCTACCGGCCGCCTGTACCTTCACAGCTTCCCCGGTGATGCTCTCCAGGGCATGCTCCACTTCACCCTGGACGGTACGCTGGCCTAGCTGGTACTGCCAGCCGGCAAAATGCGTCCCGTCATACTGAAGGAGCACCGCCAAAGCTCTCATGGACCGAAGCCCCAACGCATCAGGACCACCACCGCCGCCACCAGTCCGGTGGCCGCCACGGTCACATAGTCGGCCGGCCCGGCCCGCAACTGCCGCATGCGCGTGCGATGTTCCCCGCCCCGGTAACACCGGGCCTCCATGGCCATGGCCAGCTCGTCGGCGCGCCTGAAGGCGCCCACGAACAGGGGCACGAGCAAGGGCACCAGGCTGCGGGCACGCTGGAGCATGTTGCCGGTTTCGAAGTCGGCGCCCCGGGCCATCTGCGCCTTCATCACTTTCTCCGCCTCCTCCAGCAAGGTAGGGATGAAGCGGAGGGCGATGGTCATCATCATCGCCAGCTCGTGGGCGGGCACTCCCAACCGGGAGAGGGGCTTGAGCAACCGCTCCAGCCCATCGGTGAGGGCGATGGGGGAAGTGGTGAGCGTGAGCAACGAAGTGGTCCCGATGAGGATGACTAGCCGGGTGGCGACAAAGGCTCCCTGGTGCAGTCCTTCCCAGGTGGCCGTGAACGGCCCCAGTTGGAACCAGGTCCGGCCGTCAGCCATGAACACATGCAGGACGAGGGTAAAAGCCAAGATGAACAGGATGGGCCGGAGCCCGCGGAGGATCATGCGCGGGGGTACCCTGGACAGGTACAGGGCCAGCCAACCGAACCCCGCCAGGACGGCAAAAGCGGCAAACGCATGCGCCACGAACAGAGCCACGATGAATACAAAGGTAACGCCAATTTTGGTCCGGGGGTCCAGACGGTGGATGGGCGACTCGGCAGCGTAATACTGCCCGATGATTACGCCTCTAAGCACCGGACTGTCCCCGGTTTAGCCCGGCGACGATCTCGTCCCGGGCCTCCTCCACCGTAAGCACATCCAATCGCACGGCCAGCCCGCGCTCGCGGAGTTTCTCCATGACGGCCGTGATCTGAGGAGTCCCCAAGCCTAGGCCGCGGAGTCTCTGGGTCTGGCTGAACACGGCAGGGGTGGGGCCGTCCATAACCACGCGCCCGCGGTCCATAACGGCCAATCTCCGGGTCATGCGGGCGATGTCCTCCATGTTATGGGAGACGATCACTAAAGTCAGGCCGAGCCGGTGGTGCAATGCCCGGATGTGGGCGAGGATTTCGGCCCGGCCCCGGGGATCCAGGCCGGCAGTGGGCTCGTCCAGCACCAACACTTTGGGCGCCATGGCCAGCACCCCGGCGATGGCCACGCGTCGCATCTGCCCTCCGCTTAGTTCGAAGGGAGACCGCTCGGCCAGCTGCTCCGGGAGCCCCACCATGGCCATGGCATCCCTAACCCGCTCCTGCAGCTGAGCCTCGGGGACGCCCAGGTTGCGGGGACCGAAAGCGATATCTTTGGCCACCGTCTCCTCGAATAGCTGGTGTTCCGGATACTGGAAGATCACGCCTACTTTGCGCCTCACGTTGCGCAGGTTGGTGGCGCGCTGGGACAGGTCCTCGCCGTCCACCAAGACCCGGCCCCGGGCGGGCTTTAGCAGCCCGTTCAAATGCTGGACCAGCGTGGACTTACCGGAACCGGTGGGGCCGATGATACCCAGGGACTCACCGTCATCGACGCGCAGGGTTACTGCATTCAGGGCGGTGACGGCATTGGGCGTCCCGGGCGCGTACACATAGCTAACATCGTAGAGCTCTATGGGCATAGCTGCATCACCAGCTCTTCGACGGTCAGCACATCCTGCGGTACCGTCACTCCGCTCTCCCGCAGCTGGTGGGCCAGCTCGGTGACGGGGGGAACATCCAGTCCGCAGCGCTTCAAAAGCTCCACTTGCGCGAACACGCTGCGGGGAGGACCGTCCAGGACGATTCCGCCTTCACTCATGACGATGACCCGGTCCGCATGCACGGCTTCATCCATGTAGTGGGTGATGTGCACCACGGTGATGCCTTTTTCCTGGTTCAATTTCCTCACCGTACGCAGGACCTCGGCCCTCCCGGCCGGGTCCAGCATGGCGGTGGGCTCATCCAGGACGATCACCTCGGGCTGCATGGCCAAAATCCCGGCAATGGCCACGCGCTGTTTCTGCCCTCCCGACAGCAGGTGGGGCGCGTGGCGCTGGTATCCGGTCATGTCCACCGCAGAAAGGCTGGAAACGACGCGAGCGACGATTTCCGACGGTATGACGCCCAGGTTTTCCGGGCCGAAGGCCACGTCCTCTTCCACCGTCGTGGCCACCAGCTGGTTGTCGGGGTTCTGGAACACCATACCGGCCGTTCTCCTGATTTCCCAAAGGCGCGCCGGGTCCCGGGTATCCATTCCCTTCACCAACACCTGGCCGGAGGTAGGCAGCAGTAGCGCGTTCAGGTGTTTGGCCAAGGTCGACTTACCCGAGCCGTTGGGGCCGATAATCACGATAAACTCGCCCGCCCGGACCTCCAGGTCGATGCCCTCCAGCGCCTCGACCTGGTACTCCCCGGTGCTGTACTTGTGGAAGAGCCGGGCGATTGAGATTATCTCCGCCACCTACCCCTGAATGAGCTCGAGCCTGACGATGGGGGCGGCGTCGCCCCGGCGGTTGCCCAGCTTGACCATGCGCGTGTATCCACCGGAACGATGGGCGTACCGCGGCCCGATGGTATCGAAGAGCTTCTTTACCACGTCCTCATCGGTAATGAACGCCAAGGCCTGCCTGCGTGCGTGCAGGCTCTCGCGCTTACCCAAGGTGATCATCTGCTCCGCCAGGGACCGGGTCTCCTTGGCCCGCACTGCCGTCGTCACTATGCTCTCGTTGGCCAACAGGGCGGTGACCAGGCCGCGTAGCATGGCCAGCCTATGGCTGGTAGGCCGGCCCAGTTTGGCATACCCCATGCAATATCCACTCCCTCAAAGGAGGCTCACTCTTCAGAAGGCTTGAAGGCCAGCCCCATGGCGGCCAGCTTCTGCCTGACTTCCTCTAGAGACTTCTTGCCCAAGTTGCGGACTCTCATCATACCCTCATAGGTGCGGTCTACCAGCTCACCTATGGTGTTAATGCCGGCACGTTTCAGGCAGTTGAAGGAGCGTACGGAAAGCTCCAGCTCCTCAATGGGCACCTCGTGCAAAGACACCCGCTCGCTCGACTCGGGCTCGGCTGCCGGCTCGGCCTCGCTCATATCTTCGGCCAATCCCATAAAGAGCGAGAAATGATCGCAGAGGATTTTGGCCCCCAGGCCCAGCGCCTCGTCGGGCTTGACCGTGCCGTTGGTCCATACTTCCACGGTGAGCCGGTCATAGTCGGTTACCTGCCCTACCCGGGTGTTATCCACGGTGAAGTTCACCCGCCGGATGGGAGTGAAGATGGAGTCTACGGCGATCTCCCCGATCGGTTGGCCGGGACGTTTGTTCTTCTCCTCGGTGACATACCCCCGCCCTACTTCCACCTTCATCTCCATGACCAGCCTACCTCCGTCAAGGTTGGCAATGACCAGGTCTGGGTTGAGGACCTCCACGTCCGGGCCGGCGATGATGCTGCCGGCCGTTACCGGACCTTCTCCCGAGGCGTGGATGCGAATGGTCTCGGGCCCCTCCACGTACATCCGCAGGGCCAGTTCCTTGAGATTGAGAATGATGTCCGTGGTATCCTCCCTAACCCCCGGAATGGTCGAAAACTGGTGCAGGACTCCATCGATCTTCACCGAAGTCACCGCGGCTCCCGGCAGCGAAGACAGCAGGACCCGGCGCAGGGAGTTGCCCAGGGTAGTGCCGTATCCCCGCTCCAGCGGCTCAATGACAAACCGCCCATAACGGTAGTCGAAGGCCATTTCCACACAGCTGGCCTGGGGCCTTTCCACCATGGTGTTCACCCAACTAACCCCCTCACCTGGAGTACCCAGGGGTCTGTCACTGCGCTACTTGGAGTAGAGCTCAACGATCAAATGTTCCTTTACAGGCACGTCGATCTCATCGCGCCGGGGCGCCCGCAGGATGCTGCCGCGGAGACGCTCGGCGTCCACCTGCATCCAACCGGGCGCAGTTCGCGTCTTGGCCAGCTCCGCCAGCTCCTTGACCTTGGCCATTTCCCGGCTGTGGGGGGACACGCTCACCACGTCTCCTTCCCGTAGCTGGAACGAGGGGATGTTGACCTTGCGGTCATTGACCTTGAAATGCCCGTGGCGAACCAGCTGCCTACCTTCCGGCCGGGACCCAGCAAAACCCATGCGGTAGACCACGTTGTCCAAGCGTAGCTCCAACTGCTGCAGTAGGGCCTCGCCGGTGACGCCTTTAGCCTTGGCCGCGATGGAGAAGTATCGCCGGAACTGGCGCTCTAGCACGCCGTAGAATCGGCGGGCTCTCTGTTTCTCGCGCATCTGTACCCCATATGGGGTTTCCTTCTTACGGGTCTGCCCGTGCTGCCCGGGCGGGACGGCCTTCTTGTCCATCGGGCACTTGGGCATGTAGCACCGCTCGCCCTTGAGGTACAGTTTCAGACCTTCACGCCTGCACAGGCGACAAACTGCCTGGGTATACCTGGCCAAAGTGGCTACCTCCTTACTGGCGGCTCAGACCCTGCGGCGCTTGGGCGGGCGGCATCCGTTATGCGGTATGGGCGTGACATCTTTGATGGAGCTCACCTCTAGGCCCGCCGCCTGCAACGACCGGATGGCGGCTTCCCGCCCGGCCCCAGGACCCTTCACAAAGACCTCTACTTCGCGCATGCCGTGCTCCATGGCCTGCCTGGCTGCGGTTTCAGCTGCCATCTGGGCCGCGAACGGCGTGCTCTTCCTGGATCCTTTAAAGCCCATGCTGCCTGCGGTGGCCCAGGACAGAATGTTGCCTTGAAGATCACAAATACTGACAATGGTATTGTTGAACGACGAGCGCACATGGGCCGTACCCCGCTCCACCATCCGCCGCTCTTTGCGCTTGGGTCTGGCTTGTCTTCGTGCCATACACGGCACCTCCCCCGGGACTTACTTCTTCCTGCGGACTCCCACCGTCTTCTTCTTACCCTTGCGCGTCCTGGCGTTGGTCTGGGTGCGCTGTCCCCGCACCGGCAGGCTCCTGCGGTGCCTGAGGCCACGATAGGAGCCGATATCGATCAAGCGCTTGATATTCATTTGAATGTCGCGCTGCAGGTCGCCTTCGACCCTATATTCCCTGTCGATGATCTCCCGCAAACGCGAGATCTCATCCTCGGTGAGGTCGCGCACCCGGCGGCCGGCTTCGATCCCGGTCCGCTCCAGGATCTCCCTGGACCGGGGCCAACCGATCCCGAAAATATGGGGCAGGGCGGCTTCAATGCGCTTTTCCCTCGGCAAATCGACACCAGCGATTCTCGCCAACTGTTACACCTCCTCCCGGTTCTAGCCCTGTCTCTGCTTATGCTTGGGATTGGGACACTCAATAAGGACCCGGCCCTGCCGCCGGGTAACCCGGCACTTTTCACAGATGACTTTGACCGATGGCCGCACTTTCACGCTTCCAACCTCCTCCCGGCCCCAAGACGCTACTTGTACCGGCGGGTGATGCGCCCTCGCGACAGATCATACGGCGAAAGCTCCACCAGCACCCGGTCGCCCGAAAGAATCCTGATGAAGTTGATACGGATCTTACCGGATGCGTGGGCCAATACTTTGTGTCCATTGGCCAATTCCACTCGAAACATCGCGTTGGGCAACGGCTCGACGACCGTCCCTTCAACTTCTATGGCGTCCTGCTTGGGCATACTGGTGCATCACCCTCCCTTGCTTAGGCCTGGCGCTCTCCTTCGCCCAGCCTGGCCAGGGTCACCCGGACCACGGCGTCGCCAACCTCTTCCAAGAGCTTGGCGTGGGCGAACAGATGCTTGGTGTTCTTCTTCTTGGGATTCCCGGCCCGCCGGCTGCTCCCGTTGCTCAGTAGTACGTGATTCCGATCCAGGATACCCACGACCACATAGTGCTGGCCCTGATCCCGGCCCCGGCCCGAGGTGACCAGGCGTCCTATGGTAAGAGCTTGAGGCGCCATGCGGCTTCCACCTTTTGAACCTACTCCATCAGCATTGCCCATAATCTCCCCGTCTATGCCTCCATGGTCAGTACGTCCGCCCCGGTCTCGGTCACGGCCACGGTGTGCTCAAAATGAGCCGACAGCGAGCGGTCCGCGGTGACTACCGTCCAACCATCGGCAAGGGTCCGCACCTGATGGCCACCGGAGTTGACCATGGGCTCGATGGCCAGGGTCATGCCCGGGCGCAGCAGCGCCCCGTTGCCGGGGGTGCCGAAGTTGGGCACCTGGGGGCTTTCGTGCATCTTCTGGCCGATGCCGTGCCCCACCAGATCCCGCACCACCGCAAAGCCCTGGCTCTCCACATAGGACTGGACGGCGTGGCCGATGTCGGACACGTAGCCGCCCGGCCGTACTACCGCCACCGCGCGGGCCAGGGATTCCTCCGCCACTTCCAGTAGACGCCGGCCACGGGCAGCTACCATTCCTATGGGCAGAGAGATGGCGGCATCCCCGTGAAACCCGCGATAGAACACACCCACATCGATGCTCAGCACATCGCCCCGGCTAAGCTTCCGGGCACCCGGAATGCCATGGACCACCTGTTCGTTAACAGACGTGCAGATGCTGGCCGGAAATCCCCGGTATCCCTTAAAGGACGGCTCCGCGCCGGCGCTCCTGATGATCTCCTCGGCCAGGGCATCCAGTTGACCGGTGGCCACCCCCGGCCGGGCCGCCCGGGCCAGCTGGGCCAAGACGCGCGCTACGATGCGGCCCGCTTCCCGCATGATCTCCAAATCCTCCGGAGACTTGAGGATGATCATGGGTTCCTCATAAGGAGCGTCAACTCGGCCAATACCTGCTCAACCGGGCGATTGCCGTCCACCGTCCGGAGCTCGCCGCGCCGGCGGTAGTAGTCCAGCAGCACCGCTGTGGCCTTACCGTAAACCTCCAGCCGGGTCTTTGCCACATCCTCCCGGTCATCAGCACGCAAGGCCACCTCGCCGCCGCACACATCGCACACGCCGCTCACAGCAGGCGGATGGGTCTCTAGGTGGTAAATTGCTCCGCACTGCCGGCATACCCGGCGCCCCACCGAGCGACGCACCAGTTCCTCTTCGGGCACCTCTATGCTGATGGCTCCGGCAAAGGGCAGCCCCAGCTCCTCCAGCATGGTCTGGAGCGCTCCGGCCTGGGCCAGATTGCGGGGGAACCCATCCAGGATAAAACCGACCCGGCAATCGGCTTCAGCCAACCTCTCCCTGATCAGGGCATTGGTGACCTCATCCGGCACCAGCGCCCCTCTTTCCATGAAGGACCCCGCCAAGTGCCCCAGCGGAGTCCCCGCCCGGGAGGCCCGCCTGAACGTATCCCCCGGCGAAATGTGGGGGATCCCCAGTCTTCCAGCGAGCAAAGCGGCCTGGGTGCCCTTGCCCGCCCCCGGTGGTCCTATCAAGACCCAGTGCACCGTCGCCACCCCTTACCGCATGAAACCCTGGTACTGTCTCATGAGCAGATGGGACTCCACCTGCTTCATGGTCTCCAAGGCCACTCCCACCACGATGAGGAGGGCGGTGCCCCCGAATTGCAGGCCCGGGATGTCCGTTACCAGCAGCATGAAGTTGGGCAATACCGCCACCAAGGCCAGGAAGATGGCTCCCACCAGGGTAATGCGGGAAACAATTTTCCCCAGCTGTTCCGAGGTGGGCCGGCCCGGCCGGATGCCGGGGATGAATCCGCCCTGCTTTTTCATGTTATTGGCCACCTCGATAGGGTTGAACACCATGGCTGTGTAGAAATAGGTGAAAAACACGATGAAAATCATATAGGTAGCGATGTACATCGGGCTGCGGTAATTGAACATCAGCTCCAGGCGGCGCGCCCAGGGTGCAGCGATGAACGCGGCTAGCGTTACCGGCAGTGCCAGCACGGACGCTGCGAAGATCACCGGGATCACCCCGGCCTGGTTGATCCTGACCGGGATGTGCGTAGAGTGGCCGCCGTACATCCTGCGGCCCACCACCCGCTTGGCATACTGGACCGGAACGCGCCGCTCGCCTTCGGTAATCCAGACCACGGCCGCCACTACTGCCAGCCCGATGGCCGTGAGTAACAACAAGCTGAACACGCTGATGCGTCCGGCCGCCAGCAGGTTAAAGACGTTCACCATGCCGCTAGGCAGCTGGGAGACGATGCCGGCAAAGATGATCAGGGAGATCCCATTGCCGATACCCCGATCGGTGATCTGTTCTCCTAACCACATGAGAAAAGCCGTACCCGCCGTAAGGGTGATGATAACCAAGCCCAAGCCCCGGATACCCGGTTCCAGCAGGGCCCCCTGTCTCTGCAGGACAAAGGACATGCCGGTGGCCTGGATGAGCGCCAGGATAACCGTACCGTACCTGACGTACTGCTGCAACCGCTTCTTCCCGTCTTCCTCTTTGGCCATGGCCTCCCATTTGGGTATGACCACGGTGAGCAGCTGCATGATGATGGAGGCGTTGATGTACGGCGTAATGCTCATGGCAAAAATGGAGAAGGTCCGCAGAGCCCCTCCGGCAAACAAATCCATGAATGCGAAGATGGAACCCTCGCGGAACATCTCGGCTATGACATCGACGTCAATGCCGGGAACGGAGACGGCCGTCCCCACCCTAAAGACCAAAAACATCCACAGGGTGAACAGGATCCTCCGTCTGAGATCGCCGATTCTAAAAGCCGTCCGCAGTGTGTCTAGCACTATAACACCTCGGCCCTGCCGCCGGCAGCGGTAATGCTCTGGGCCGCCTGACGGCTGAACTTGTGGGCGTAGACGGTGAGGGTCCTGTCCAACGTACCGCGTCCGAGAATCTTGACGCCATCATAGCTGCCCCGTACCAGCCGCTTCTCCCGCAGCACCTCGGGTGTTACCACCGAGCCGTCGGCGAAGCCGTTGAGGTCGGAGAGGTTGACTTCAGCGTACACGGTCTTGAAGACATTGGTGAAGCCCCGCTTGGGTACGCGCCGTACCAGAGGCATCTGACCGCCCTCGAAGTGCGGGCCCTTGCCTCCGCCTGCG
>DMHJ01000142.1 GCA_003449495.1 Clostridiales bacterium UBA8153 | reverse complement strand
TGCCACGGCCATCGCCAGGTTACACGCCAGGTAGAGTAGCGCCCAGAGGGGCCGGGGGATACGCCGGGCTCTGTCATCCCCGGCCGGGACGTGGCGCCGGTTCCCGGACCGCCCCGCGCCAGAACGCCGGCACAGACCCCGGCCAGCCGTCGACCACCGGCCGCCCGTACCACTTCCAGGTGCGGGCGCATCTGCAGCTGCCGGCCCAGCTCCAGTCCGGCCAGGTCGTAGACTGGAAAGAGGACCGTGGCCATGGCTAGCCCCAGGAGCCCCGGCGGGGCCGCGTTCCCGGAAAAACTGCCAGGATCTCCTGGCCGGAAGCGAACCCGGCTCCCACCAGGGTGCCCAGGTACGCACCGCCCACCACCAGAGTTGCTACCCTCCCCCGCAGATGCCCGTACCCCTTACGAAAGTCACCTCTATCCCGGAAGAGACTGTCGGCACCAGAGTGGAACACAACGGTTAGTGTAGTCCCTCTTCACGTGGGTGCCGCGCCGGTAGCCGGGGCGACTCTTTGCATACTGCGAAATGTGGCCGGGTCTGATGCCCCCTCACCCTCTAACCCGGGGAACCGCAGCCGGCTCCGGCAGGTGGATGCTGGTCCACCGGCGAACACACCCTGATACAGTAAGGAGATGTACCGGAGCCATGCCTGCAGGACGGAACCCGCACCGGTGCGGCGTCCCGGCTGAACCAACCTGATGGGCACCGGCGGTCATGGCCTGAGCTGGGCCTTTCCGTCTATCCGCCGCTGGGAATGGAAGGGAGACCTGTTATGAACTGGCTGGACCTCGTTATCCTCATCATCGTGGTCCTGGGGGTGCTGTCTGGCCTTCGCCAGGGTGCGGGTAGAATGCTGGCGCGGTGGGTCGGCTTGATTGTGGCACTAATCGCCGCCGCATTATCCGCGCCACCCATCGCCGCCTGGGCTGATGCCCAGTGGGGCCTGATAGCGCGCTCTGCCGCCTTCATCTCCCGTTACGTACGCTTGCCCCGGGAGCTGGCGGAACTGGAGCTGTCCACCGCGTCGCTGGCGGCCTTCCTCGAGCACCTCCGCCTACCCGGCGGTGCGCCTGACTTGCTACCGGCGCTGGAGCACTTTCTTTCCCAAAACGTAGCGCCGGCTTTGGCCCGGGGAACCGCCACCATAGGAGCTTTCGTGCACGATGGACTAGCCCGCCTGCTGTTAGTGGTGTCAGTCTTCCTAATGGTATTCGTGGTGGCAAGGTGGATAGCCGCCGCTGCCGTTGCCGCTATCCTGAGCCCGCTGCGCCTGGCCGGCATCGACCGGATGCTGGGGGCGGCCTTGGGCGGCTTGGAGAGACTGGTACTGCTTTCCATCGCCCTCGGCGTCCTGGCCCCCTGGTTGACCATGCCCGCCCTGATCTTCCTGCACACGGCGGTAGACGGATCGCGTTTCGCGCCCATGCTGATGAACATCTTTCTGCGCTACTCCCCGGTGATCTACCGCGTGATTCCCTGACCGGGCCCCGTGCCATCCGGCCCGTAGGCGGCGACGCTCCCGTCGTCCGGTGGCGTACCTTCCGGGGTTCCGCGTTCGGAGTGCTTCACCAGCCTCGCCACTCCCCTTGACAAGCGCGGCTAGCGACATTTATACTCGAGTTAGTTAGTAATGAGAACGGGGGTTGGTGCCTGTGAAACGGGCCGTCGTGGTGATCGATGAGGACAAGTGCAATGGTTGTGGCGCGTGCATCCCCTCGTGCGCCGAAGGAGCCTTGCAGATCGTAGACGGGAAAGCCAAGCTCATCGCCGACCGGTACTGCGACGGGCTAGGCGCCTGCCTTGGGGAGTGTCCTGAGGGGGCCATCAGCATTCAGGAACGCGAAGCGGACGCCTTTGACCAAGCGGCAGTAGCTACGCATCTGGCCAGTAGCAGCCGGCTACATGCCCCGGCCCACCCCGGATGCCCGGGCCAGACCACCCAGGTGCTGACGAGGCCAGTGGGTCTGCACGGACAACACCCGGCCGGGCAGCTCCAATCGGAACTGGCCCAGTGGCCCATCCAGCTGGCGCTGGTCTCGCCGCGGGCACCGTACTTCGACGGAGCCAACTTGCTGGTGGCCGCGGACTGCGTTCCCTTTGCCTTCCCCGACCTACACCGCCAGTACTTGCGCGACCGGGCACTGGTGGTCGCCTGCCCGAAACTTGATGATACCTCGCATTATGCGGCAAAACTGGTGGAGATCGTGAAAGCCAACCGGGTGCGCAGCGTCACCGTGCTACACATGGAGGTTCCCTGTTGCTTCGGCCTGGCCCAAATCGTCAACGCTGCCACCAGCGGGACAGGGGTGACCGTTCGGGATGTGGTGATCGGGATCGATGGGACGGTGAAGGAAGAGCACAAGCGGACCGCCTGATTAGCTACCCTCTGCACGCAGCCCGGCTGTAGCTTTACGGCCTCACCCGGGCTGGCCCCTTTCCGGCCCCTGGAGCGCCTGGGCGGCTACGGCCAGGTCCGCTATGGTGGTGTCCTCCAGGACCTCAAGCATGCGCCTTTGGGCCACCGCCCACACCCCGCGCAGCGGGCAGGTGGGCTGGTTTTCGCAAAGCCCCTCCCGCACCATGCAGCGGGAGACCCCCATAGGACCATCGAAAAGCTCGACAACCTCCTTCACCGAGATCTCGTTCGGGTCGGTGAGCAGGCGGATACCGCCGGAAGGACCACGCACAGCCGCTACCAGCCCGGCCCTTCTGAGCACGGATACGATCTGGGCGATCAGGGTGGGGGGAATGCGCCGGAAATCGGAGATGGTACGGGAGGCAATGTACCCTTCGTGACGCCTCTTGGCCAACTCCGCCAGGGTGGAAATGGCGTACTCGGCCTTCTTGGTGACCATGCACATCAGCGCCCCTATTTATAACTCAGGCAGTGTAATTATAACATAAGCTGCACTGGTGTCAACGACGCTCCGGCCCCAAGGTCTAAGCTGTCCGCCTGCGGCAAGAGCTCCTGGCTCAGCTGCACCGCGCGTCCGGCGCGAGCAGGGGCCCCACCGGGTGTAGCGGGAAACGACCCCGGCGCCGGCGGCCCGGTTCGACCGGGCGGGGGAAGATGTCCGCCTGGCGGAACCGGCCCGGACGGCGGAGGTCTGGCACTGGCAGCAGCAACGCCGGGTGGACCAGACCGGCGCGGTGTCACTTGCGGGCCATGGTTATGCGGGGGACTCCCGGTGGGCGATCCGTGAAGCCTGGCTGGACTACGACCCTCGCGGCCTCAGCCGGGTGGCGGTCTGGCTCGCGGGCGCCAGGTGCGCCGAGGCGGTTCCCTACCGGCGGGTACGCGAGGATGATGTGCGGGTGCGGCCGGAGCCTCCGGCCAAGCCGCTCGCTAGCGGGTGGAGTTACCTCCCGCTCCCGCGGCAACGGCACCAGCAGCAGGTCCGTACTGCCCTCGAGCAGAGCTGCTTCCGCAAATGCCGGCCAGAGGAGGGCCAGGACGAGGTTTGCGCCCTACTCCAGGTTCACCGCCCCACCGGTCACGCGTACGGTGAGCCCCTCCGACCGGTTTCCTTCCTGCCAGCCCCAGAAACTGCTGGCCCGGCTCAGCTACCTGGTGCGCCACCGGGGCTTGGGGCTGGTCGCCGGCGAGGTGGACGGCGGCGAGACTACGGGCCATGCGGGCCCTGGCCGCCGGATGGGAGCTGGGCACGGCACCAACTGCTGTACGACACCCCGTCGCCCCTCACCCCCGGTCACCTCTACCGGATCCCCGGCCGCAGCTGGGCCCGGCGGCGGACGCCCGCCGGCTGACGCAGACCCTCGGGGCCACCCGCCCCAGTTGCCGGTGGTCGGCACCGGCGCGGGCCATCTCCTACAGGAAGAGCCGCTTCCTTGGCAATTACCGCCTGGACTCGGTCTCGCCCCTGGCGCTGGGCCTGGTGGGCCGGGGGGAGCCGCGGCGGCGTCTCCGCCCACCGTCTCTCGCCGCCCTCGCCCAGCGGGTGACCTGACGCTACCACCGGTCGGGTCTGCCGGAACCGGAGACGCGGGCCTGCATCCAGCACCAGCTCAAGGTGGCGGAGGTTGCCCACCCCTTGTTACCGGCTGAGGCCATGCGGCCG
>DMHJ01000158.1 GCA_003449495.1 Clostridiales bacterium UBA8153 | reverse complement strand
TGCCGCCTGGTTTCTGGCCCAGGGTGCCGCCGCCTACCTGGGCCGGGTGGTGCTTCTGCCCGCCCGCATGGCCTTGGAGGCTTGGATGCGCAAGGCGGAGTTTACCGCCGACCGGGCCGGCCTGCTTTGCTGCCAGGACCCGCAGGTGGCATCGCTGGCCCTGATCAAGCTGGCTTTGGGCTCTCTAAGCCTGGTGTCCCAGATCAACGTAGAGGAATACCTAAAGCAGAGCGAGGAGCTGCGGGGTGGATACGGTCCGGTGGCCGAGTTCTTCCAGACGCACCCGTTTATTGCCAACCGTATCCAGGAGCTGAGGGCCTTCCACCGGGAGGGCTACGAAGCCGTCTTCCACCAGGAGTTGGCGATTACCGTATCAGACGAAGGGCAGGTAGATCCAGCTCAGCGGGCCGTGGAGGCGCTGGCCCGGGGGCTGGAGCTCATGGGCGAAGCCGGGCGGAGTCCCGTCTTCACCGCCCGCGGCAAGTGGCGGCGGGCGCTGGAGGAGTTCGTGTTTGTGCGCAACCAGTTCCCCGGCACCGACCCGGCGGTGCAGGCCCAGTTCTACATCGCCACGGTCAACATGCACCTGGGACATGCCCACGAAGCGGTCCAGGGATTCCAGGCCTTTCTTGAGGCCCACCCGCAGCACCAGCTGGCGCCCGAGGCCCAGTATTCCCTGGCCTACTGCTACGACAAGATCCTGCATAACCGGGAAGCGGCCACCCGGGCCTACGCCGACTATGTGAGAAAGTATCCGGGCTGGGCAACGCAGGCGGATGCGGAAACCCCTTAGCCGTTGGCGACCAGCTGCTCTTTGACCCGGTCCGGGTAGTCGGGGAGCGCCGCGATGACGTAAAGATCGGGCCTGGCATCCAGGCCGAACTCGCAGGGGGTAATCAGGGCGTGGGTGGGATCGGCGATGACCGCCACCACCGGATGGGCGGGAAGGCTGCGCTGTTGCCGTACTGCCACGGCTACGGTGTTGTCGCTCAGCCACAGGATGCTTCCTACCGGATACACCGCCATGGTCTCCATGAGCTTCCTTACCAGGTTTTCATCGAAAAGGGTGCCCGCGCCCTGGACTAGCTGCTGGATGGCCTCGGAGGGATGGAAGCCCGGGCGATACGGCCGGTTGGACACCAGCGCGTCGTAGACATCGGCGATGCCGGTGATGAGACCAAAGGCGAGGATTTCCCCGTGGCGCAGGCCCCGGGGATAACCGGAGCCGTCCAGGCGCTCATGGTGCTGCAGAGCCACATGGGCGGCCATGGTGGAAAACTCCGGATGGGATCGGATGATGTCAAAACCCAAGGTGGCGTGGGCCTTCACCAGCTCAAACTCCTCGGGGGACAGCCCTCCCTTGCGCTGCAGGAGCTCTGCCGGGACCTTGATCTTGCCCAGGTCGTGGAGGAGGGCTCCCATGCCCAGCTGCTTGAGGTCCCGGTAGCCCATGAAGATGCTCTGGCCGAGGATGACGCTGAGCACGCTCACGTTCACGCTGTGCACAAAACTGTATTCATCGGCGCTGCGCAGGCTGGTGAGCTCAAAGACAAAGCCGGCCTCCTTGTGCAGGTCGGCGAGGATGTCATCGACAACGCGACTGACCCGGGCGTGATCCAGTGCCCGCGAGTTACAGGCAGCGTCCAGGGCCGCCACCATGAGCGCCGTGGCCCGCACCCGGGTGGTCTCGCTCACCGCGTCGACCACTTCCAGGCCGGGAACCAGCTCGTCCTGGATGTACACAGAAGCGTAGCCGCGCTGTAAGAGGTGGGCGACATAGGTACTGGAAAGGGTGACTCCGGCCCGGAGCAACACCCGCCCGTCCGGCACGTAGATGCTGCGGGCCAGGACCTTACCCAATGCATCCTTACCCAGTTGCACGATGCGCAAGCTTATCTCCACTCCCGGCTGCAGGAGGCACGCTGCCTGCAATTCGCTGCGCGTGGCCGTAGGTCCTTCCGGGACTGCAGGTAAAGGCAACAGGACGTGGAACCCTGCTCCAGATCGGAAGGAGTGCCGGCACCGGGGCCGGGTGTTGCCGGCGGTCGGGTGCCCCCAGGCACCGCCGATGACGGGCCGGCGTGCGGTCGGGCCGCACACAGCGGTGAAGCGAGGGCGGGAGCAAGGGAGTGGTCCTGGTGAGTGGTCAGGTTGTAGTGGTGGGCGGCGGGGCGGCGGGGCTTTGCGCGGCCATCGCCGCCCGAAGCGAGGGGGCCCAGGTCGTCCTGGTTTCCAAGACGCCCGTAGGGTTGGCCAACTGCACCACCTACGCCGGTGGTGGCTTCACTCTGGCTGCCGGCGGCATGACTCTGGATGAACACCGGCAGGTCACCTGGGAGACGGGCCGCCTGCTGCCGGTGCCGGAGCTCTTGGACGCTCTGGTCACCCAAGCTCCCGCCCTGGTGGCGCGCCTTAGATCCTACGGGGTGCCCTACCGGGAGCGCCGGGGAGGCATCAGCACCGCCCCGTTTTCCCGCCATCCTCTGCTGGGAGGCGAAGTCCTCACCCGGGCCCTGCGCGATCATGCCTCGAGCCTGGGAGTCACCCTGGTATCCGGGCACGCCGTTACCGCCCTGGCGGTGGAGCGGGAACGGGTAGTGGGCATGGAAACGTTGGAGCTGAGAACCGGGAGAGCCGGCTACTTGCCGGCAGGCGCGGTGGTGCTGGCCACCGGCGGTGGCGGGCGCGGCTACGGCCGCACCGACAACCCGGTGCGCACGACCGGGGACGGCTATCGCCTCCTGTATGAGCTAGGCCTACCTTTCCAGGACATGGAGTTTGTCCAGTTCTACCCACTCGGCCTGGATGAGCCGGGCTTCCCCCGGTGGATGCTGGGGCTGCACCTCATCGACCTGGTCCCCTTGACCAACTCCCGGGGCGAGCGCTTCCTGGAGCCCCTGCTGTCCGCCTGGGGGCTTAGCTCCGGTAACGAAGCCAACCTGGTGGCCCGGGACCGGGCCGCCCTGGCGGTCGCCGGCGAGTATCGTCAGGGCCGCGCGGTGTACTTGCACTTAGATGAAGTGCCCGCGGAGCGTTGGGCCCATCCCCAGCTGGCCTATATCGCCCGCCTGTACCCGCGGCACCGGAAACCGGCGGACGGTCCGGTACGGGTGAGCCCCATCCAGCACTACTTCTCCGGCGGCGTGTGCGTGGACAGCGTGGGTCAGACCGCCATCTCCGGGCTCTATGCATGCGGAGAGGTCACCGGTGGTGTGGACGGAGCCAACCGGGTGGGTGGAAATGCCCTCACCAACTGCGTGGTGTTCGGCCACCGGGCCGGTATGGCGGCCGCGGCCGGGGCCCACCGGGAAGGAGCTGTACGGGAGCCGGCGCGTACCCTGGAACGGTGCCAGAGCTGGACCAGGGATGAGGATGGGCACGCTCCTAGTACGCTGCGGCTCAGACTCCAGCGGCTGGCCGATTCCCGCCTGGGGCCCATCCGGGACCCGGAGGGGTTGGACGCGGCCCGCTCTGAGCTGCATGACCTTGGCGATCAGCTCGGCAGGTTGCGGGCCGGGAACGCCCGGGAGCTGGCCGAAGCTTTTGAGGTGGCCGGATTATGGACGACGCTGGCCTTGGTGTGTGCCGGAGCCACCGCCCGGCGGGAGAGCCGGGGCGTTCATTTCCGGGTCGATTATCCGGTGGAGGATCCGGCCTGGCAAAGGTCCCTCAGGCTTGTAGCGGGCGCGGGGTGGCCGGTGGTGGCCGGGCCGGGCCAGCCGCACCCGCCCGCTCCTGGCTTCAGAACCTGACCATGTCCTGCCCGCAGCACGACTGGGTGCGGCTGGAGCTGAGCCCGCAGCTTCTGCAGTCATAAGAACCCCGGGGCAGCATGGGTTGGCCGCAGCAGTAGCCGGGCAGGCCGCTAGCTTTTCCACACTGGGCACAAGTATACCGGGACATGGAAGCTCACCTCCCGCCCCTAGCCTGCCTAGGGCGCGAGCATGCTACTAGGTGGTGACAAGTTGAGGGTGAAAGTAGTAATCGCCATGAACTCGTTCAAGGGCAGCTTGACTGCGGTGGAGGCTACCGCCGCCGTCGCCCGGGGATTGCGGCGCCGCTGGCCCACCGCCCACCTTCTCGAGGTTCCCCTGGCCGACGGGGGGGAGGGAACGGTGGCGGCCCTGGTGGCAACCACCGGCGGCCGCATTCATGAGCTGGAAGTCACCGGTCCCCTGGGAGAACCGGTACGGGCCGGGTACGGGATCCTGGGGGACGGTGGGACGGCCGTCATCGAGATGGCCGCCGCCGCCGGCCTCCCCTTGGTTCCTCCCGGGCGCTTGGACCCCGGCGGCGCCACCACCTTCGGGGTGGGCCAGCTGGTGGAGGCGGCGCTGGAGCAAGGCTGCACCCACATCATCATGGGCATCGGCGGGAGCGCCACCGTGGACGGGGGTGCCGGGCTGGCCCAGGCACTGGGGGCCCGGCTCCTTGACGCCGCCGGTAGGCCCATTCCCCGGGGGGGCTTGGGCCTGGAACGACTGGACCGCATAGACGTTGGTCCCCTGCGCGCCCGGCTGTCCGGGGTGACCTTGACCGTGGCCTGCGATGTGGATAACCCCCTGTGCGGGCCCTACGGCGCCGCGGTAGTCTATGGGCCCCAAAAGGGCGCGACGCCCGAGCTGGCGGCCCGGTTGGATGCGGCCTTGTGCCGCTACGCCGCCATACTCAAGCAAGAGCTGGGAGCGGATGTACTGGACCTGCCGGGGGCCGGGGCGGCCGGCGGCCTGGGCGGCGGCTTGGTGGCCCTGGCCGGCGCCCGGCTACGGCCCGGCGTCGATCTGGTGATGGAAGTCACCGGGCTGGCAGCCAAGCTATCCGGTTGCCGCCTGGTCATCACCGGAGAGGGTCGCCTGGACGCACAGACCGGGCATGGGAAGG
>DMHJ01000177.1 GCA_003449495.1 Clostridiales bacterium UBA8153 | reverse complement strand
GGGGCGTTGTGTGGGTGCTTGCAACCGATAGTACCCATGCACCACGTAGACCAGACCGGTCACGGGGCCTGAGGCCGCCCCGGCGCTGCCCAACTCCATTCCCCGGGGCCGCAGGACGTAAGTCAAGATCAGCGTAGTGACCACGCGGAAGATCCCTTCGATGACCTGCGACAGCGCCGCAGGTGTCATCTGCTACAGACCCCGGAATAACCCCCGCTATGCCGCCATGGTGGAGACAGACACCACCGCCGGGGAGCTGGCCATCATCGAGAGGCACGCCCGCTACTCCCTCACGACCTAAGTGGCGATGGGGCCGGCCGCCAGCACCGGCGCCACCGGCGGTGACAAGCCCGTGCTGGCCAGCAGGGCGAAGAAGACCCGGAAAGCCCGCCAGGCACCGGCCCGGTTTCCTGGGGCCATCTCCCCGGCCACCAGTCTGGACACGGTCCCCTTGATGCCGGTAGTGGACAGCACCAACACCAGCCCGTAGACCGGGTGGGCCATCCGGAACGGTCCGACGCCTTCCTGACCCAGCCGGCAGTAGAGGGAAACCCGGTATCCGGCCCCCAGGACTCTGCCGAAGAGCCCGGCCCAAGACGAGGGCGCCTCCCGGAAGCAACTGCTTGCTTTTTACCAAGGGCGGGCGTTCTCCCGCCGGCCCGGGCCGGTAGGACAGCGCCCCTTCCTCCTGTCCTTCTCTACGGTCTCGCGGCCAACCGCAGGCGACGGGTTGGCACCGGCCATTGCCCCAGGGTACCGCCCTGGCAGCACTTCCCGCTATAGAGCGGAAGGGGCCGGAAAGGAAAGCGGCGGCACCTCTGCTCCGCCTCTCTCCATGCAGCCTGCCGCTCCATCTGCTTGGCCAAGAAGCCCGCGGCCGTTTCCGCCAGCTTCAGCTCCAGCTCCCCCATCTGCACTTGGGACTCGCGGGAACAGATGAACACCGCCCCGATGGGACCGCCTTCCGCGATGATGGGCGCCATCACCTTGCCGGCGAACTTGCATGCGGCATCCTCGTCGGCAGTTGCGCGCTCTCGCAATACCTGTTCACACCTGCTTCATCTAACAGCACCGGCCTACGGTCTTCCATCATCCGCTCCACGGCGGCGAAGCTGGGCCGGTCGAGGAACTCTTGCTTCGAAGCACCGGCTGCGGCGATTATGCCATCCCGGCCGGCGCTGAGGGCAATGTGCCCGGTAGCCTCGGCCGGGGAATCGGCGTGCTCCTTGGCGAAATCTCCCGGCTCACCGGTGGGAAAGTACTTCTTCAGGATCGCTTCGCCATCACGGCCCCCGAAGATCTCCAGAGGATCTCCCTCACGCATCCGCAGTGTACGCCGTATCTCCTTGGGTATGACCACGCATCCCAGGTCGTCGATGCGCCTTACAATGCCTGTTGCCTTCACTACCACCCCTCCTTTGCCCTGTCCTGGTTCGGTGATAGTATATAGGCACCTTGCTACTATTATTCATTTCTGGCAGCGTCGCGAGGGGAGCCACCAGTCAGGACGCCGCCTCGCCGCGCCGTCGCCGCCAGTGTCCTGGGCCGGGACACGGCGACGTCCGGTGTAGCCACGCCCAGGTGTGCCGGAACCGGCTACCGCCCTTTGGGCACCGGCCCCGGCACGTTCCCGTGTTCCTCCAGCACCTGCGCCAGCCTGCCGGTAAATCTCTCAACCTCGCTGATGAGTTCAGACCCGGACAGGCCATCCGTCTTGAGCGCGAGGGCCGGGTGGCGGGCAGTGCCTCCCAACAGCCGTTGCCGGTAAGGCTGGAGCCCGTCCCTGAGCCGGGCCACTTCGAACTGGCCGTCCCCCGGACGGCGAAACACCACCCGGTCTTGGGCGTGGCTGAGGGCGCTGACTCCGGCCCTGGCCGCATGTACCTTGGTCCTGGCCACGGACAGCAGGTTTTCCACGGGAATCGGCATTTCGCCGAAGCGGTCGGTCAACTCATCGGCAATATCCGCCGCCTCGTCAATGCTGCCTACCGTCGCGATCCTCTTATAGAACTCCAGTTTCTGCCGGTGATCCGAGATGTAGGTGTCGGGAAGGTAGGCATTGACCCGCAGCTCCACGGTAACCGGAGGGCGCTCTTCTGCTACGGATCGCCCCTGCAGTTCCTGGATGGCTTCCTCCAGCAGGCGGCAGTACATGGCAAAGCCCACCGTCACCAAGAAGCCGTGCTGTTCCGGACCTAGGAGGTTACCGGCCCCCCGGATCTCCAGATCGCGCTTGGCCAACTGCAGGCCCGAGCCCAGCTCGGTCAGCTCCACAATGGCCTGCAGGCGCTTTTCCGCCGTCTCGGGCATGAGCCGTTCTTTGCGGTAAGTGAAATAGGCATAAGCTAGCCGGTGGGATCGCCCGACCCTCCCGCGCAGCTGGTACAGCTGGGCCAACCCGAGCCGGTCGGCCTCGTCGACGATGAGGGTGTTGACATTGGGCATATCCAGGCCCGATTCGATGATGGTGGTGCTCACCAGCACGTCGTACTTACCTTCCAGGAAGTCTACGACTACCTTCTCCAGATGCTCCTCCCGCATCTGCCCGTGCCCCACCGCCACCCTTCCCTGGGGCAGCAGTCTGCCCACTTTGAACGCCACTTTCTCAATGGACTGGACCCGGTTGTGCACGTAAAAGACCTGGCCGCCGCGGCGGAGCTCCCGGGCCATGGCCTCGGCCACCAGGCCATCGTCATAGGGAACCACAAAGGTCTGCACCGGGTACCTGTCCTCGGGCGGAGTGTCGATAATGCTCATGTCCCGGAGACCGGCCAGGGCCATGTGCAGGGTACGGGGTATGGGGGTGGCGGTGAGGGTGAGGACATCCACGGCCTTCTTCATCTGCTTGATCTTCTCTTTGTGGGCTACACCGAAGCGCTGTTCCTCGTCGACAATGAGCAGGCCGAGCCGGGCGAAGCGTACATCGGCACTGAGCAGGCGGTGGGTGCCGATGACCACATCTACGGTGCCCGCGCGTAGCTTCCGGAGCACTTCCTGCTGTTCCTTGGGGGAGCGGAAGCGGCTGAGGACGGCCACGTTCACGGGGTAGCCCTGCATGCGTTCGCCAAATGTCTGGTAGTGCTGCTGCGCCAAGATGGTAGTGGGGACCAGTACGGCAACCTGCTTGCCGTCGAGCACCGCCTTGAAGGCGGCCCTCATGGCCACCTCGGTCTTGCCATAGCCCACGTCCCCGCAGAGCAGGCGGTCCATGATGCGCGGGCGTTCCAGGTCCCGCTTGATCTCCCTGGTGGCGGTGAGCTGGTCGGGAGTCTCCTCGAACTTGAAGGCCTCTTCAAACTCCGCCTGCCACACAGTGTCGGGACCAAAGGCATGTCCGGCAGAGTGTTCCCGGAGGGCGTAAAGCCCCAACAGCTCCTGGGCCAGCTTGCGCACGGCAGCCCGCGCCCGCGATCTGACTCTTGACCATTCGTTCCCGCCCAGCCGGTTTAGCTTGGGTTCATGCCCCTCGGCGCCCACATACTTCTGGATCAGGTGGATCTGATCGGCGGGCACGTACAGGGCATCGGCGGCGGCGTACTTGATGTAGCAGTAGTCGCGCTGCACGCCCTCGATTTCCAGGGTGCGTACACCCAGGTACTTTCCGATGCCGTGGTGGGCGTGCACCACAAAGTCCCCGGCCTTGATATCCAACCACTCCAGGGCCGGGGCCCGGTCCCCGGTCCTCTTCTGGGGTTGCCTGGACCGGGTGCGCCCGTACAAGTCGGCGTCGCTCACCACCACCAACCCCAGGCCGGGCAGGGTGAAGCCCCGTTCCAGGTTCCCCGGGACAATGCTCACCGTCCCCGGGGCCGGCGGGTGGTGGTGTCCCGGCATCAGGCTCTCCACACCGGCATCGCGCAGGACACCGGCCACGCGTTCCGCGCGCTCCTGGTTGGAGGCAGTGAGCAGGATCGTCCGGCCCTGGGCCTTCCAGCTCTGGATCTCGTCCGACAGCTGCGGCCACTGGCCCCAGAACAGCTGGTTCGCCCGGGAGACCAGCCCCACCATCTTGAGGGGAGTAAAGCCGGGGGAACCCTTGAACAGCAGGCACTGGTGCACAATGTGCCTCTTCTTCAGCTGGGCGGCCAGCTCCGGCCAGGTATGATAGACTGCCAGTTGGCCGGGTAGGAGCGCGCCCTGCTCCAGCCGGGCGGCGAACAGTTCCCGCATGTCCCGCTGCCAATCTGAAAGCTCGCTGGCAATCCGCGCGATCTCATCCAACACAACGAACGTACTGGGTGGCAGGTAGTCCAAGAGCGAGGCCGGAGGGTGGAAGTACGGGAGATAGGCGATGGCGCCGTGCCCGGCGGAATCGGCCTCTAGCCGGTGGATGACTTCTTCCACGCGATCCTGCATGCGGGCCCTGGACTCAGCTCCAGGAAAGCTGCTGGCAAATGCTTGATAGTCCGCCCGGAGGCGGGCCACCCCGGCGTCCCGGGTAGGCCGATCCATGACCAGCTCCCGGGCGGGAGGAATGGTCACGGCCCGCAGGTTCTGGGTAGAGCGTTGCGTGACCGGATCGAAGGCCCGGATGCCGTCGATCTCGTGGCCGAACAGCTCCAGCCGGACCGGCTGCGGGTGACCGGGAGCAAAGACATCGACAATTCCCCCGCGAAGTCCGAACTGGCCCGGTGAATCGACGGGATCGACCCTGGCATACCCGGCCTCCACCAGGCTGTTTGCCAACTCCTGGGGATCGCAGCGGTCACCGCTCGCCAACTCATGGTAGTAGCGAGAGAAGACTTCGCTGGGAACCAAGCGCCTCATCAAGGCCGTAGCCGGTGTCACCAGCACGTGTCCTTCATCACGCAAGCGTTCCAGGGCGGCAAGTCGCTGGGCCACGACCTCACCGCTGTACGCGGTGACCTCGTAAGGCAGTACCTCCAGCGGAGGGTAAAGCGACACCCGGGCCGGACCCAGCCAGGTGACGAGCTCCCGGGCCAGCTGCTCCGCCGCCCCCAGGCCCGCCGTCAGCACGAGCACACCGCGATGGGAACCCTCGGCCAGTGCCGCCGTGATGAGTCCTTTCACCGAGCCGGCCACACCGTACACCAGTTGCTCGCTGCGGGGACTGGCGAGGCCTTCCAGCAGCAGCTGGACCTCCGGTGACTTGCACAGCAACCGCAAGGGACCGCCGGGTATCAAGGCTGTAGGTAAGACTCCTTCCGCAAACATGAATAAGCCTTAGCCTGAAGCTAAAGCTTCCTCAGTGACCACCGGGCCGCCGTAGCCCTCGTGGGCACGGAAATCCTACGGCAGGAGCGACGGCCAACGGCTATGGTTCCCATGGTACTGGGGGGGCAGGTGCCCGGTCAAGCCGCAGGCGTGTCCGCCTGCTCGGGCATCCACCGATCCCGGACCCACCGTCTGGTGGACACCGCCGTCAACTTCTTGCCGTCGGCATACACCCGCGGCTCCCGGCTCAGTTGTACCGGTTCATGGCCGCCTCGGCGCCCTCCTCGATGACGGCGACGATGGCGGCCGCGGCGTGCTGGATGGCTGCGGCTACCTGCTCGGCTTCTGAGTCGGCATACCCGGCAAGGACGTAGTCGATGGGGTCAATGCCGGGCGGCGGGCGGCCGATGCCGACCCTGACCCGCACGAATTCGTCGGTGCCCAAGCCTTCGATGAGGGACAACACTCCCCGGTGGCCGCCGGAACCCCCGTAGGGTCGGATGCGCAAGCGACCCGGCTCGAGATCCAGGTCATCATGGACTACCACCAGGCCGGTCGGCCCCAGGCGTAGTTCCTTGAGCAGGGAACACACCGCCAGGTCACTCCGGTTCATGAAAGTCTGGGGCTTGGCCAGCACCACTTCGGTGCCGCCCGCCTTGCCCCGACCCCAGTGCGCCAGGAAACCGCGATGCTTCAGGGCGATCCGGTACTGCCGGGCCAGCCGGTCGACCACCAGGAAACCAATGTTATGCCTGGTACCTTCGTAGTCGGGTCCCGGGTTGCCCAGTCCCACTACCAGCCGCAAGGGTCCACCTCCGCTCCTGCCCCCCCAGTTACCTGACCGGGTCGCTGAACATCCTGGACACGGACAGGCCCTCATGAATCCTGAGGATGGCTTCGCCGAACAGGTCGGCCACGGATATGACCGAGAACTTGCCTTGATCGACCTGGAGCGGGATGGTATCGGTAACCACGACCTCGCGAATGCGGGATGACGACAGGCGCTGCACGGCCGACCCCGACAGCACCGGGTGGGTGCAAGAGGCGTACACCTGGGTGGCGCCGGCCTCAAGCAGCGCCTCGGCCCCCACGCAGATGGTACCGGCCGTATCGATCATGTCATCCACCATGATGGCAGTCTTCCCTTTGACCGAGCCTACGATGTTGGTTACCTCGGCCTCGTTGGGCTGGGCCCGGCGTTTGTCGAGGATGGCGATGGGGGCCTGCAGGCGGGTGGACAGATCCCGGGCCCGCCCCACGCTACCCAGGTCCGGAGCCACCACCACCACGTCGCGCAACGCCTTGGCCCGGAAGAAATCGGCCAACAGCGGGATGGCGGCCAGGTGATCAACGGGGATGTCGAAGAACCCCTGGATCTGACCGGCGTGAAGGTCCATGGTAAGGACCCGGTCGGTTCCCGCCGTAACCAGGAGATTGGCCACCAGCTTGGCCGAGATGGGTTCACGCCCCCGGGTCTTCCTGTCCTGACGGGCATATCCGTAGAACGGCATTACCGCGGTGATGCGGCGCGCGGAAGCCCGGACCAGGGCATCGATGATGAGAAGCAGCTCCATCAAGGTGTCGTTCACCGCGCCGCAAGTCGGCTGGACCACGAAAGTATCGTGTCCCCGCACGCTCTCGTTGATGATGACCCGGATCTCGCCACTGGAAAAGTGCCCCAGCTCGATCTCCCCCAGTGAGATGCCGAGGTGCCGGCATATGGCTGCGGCCAGGGCCGGGTTGGCTCTTCCGGAAAAGATCATCAACTGGCCGTCTCCCGGTGAAGACATGATTGATTACCTCCCAGCGTCACTTAGGCCCGCAGCCCCGGCGGCCGGAGCTGGCCCGTCTACTCCCGGTGGCGGCCGGCCCAACCGGGCTTGTTCACTTGCCGGCTGCGGGCCACCGCCAAGGCCCCGGGCGGCACCTCCTGGTTCACCGTGGAGCCGGCGGCCACGTAGGCTCCGGGGCCGACAGCGACCGGGGCGATCAGGTTGGAGTTGCATCCAATGAAAGCGGCGTCGCCTATAGTGGTGTTGTGCTTTTTGCGACCATCATAGTTAACGGTGATGGCGCCGGCTCCGATGTTGACCCCCTTACCCAGTTGCGCGTCGCCAATGTAGCTATGGTGTGGAATCTTGCTGCCCACGTCGACAAAGGCGTTCTTCAGTTCGGCGAAGTTCCCCACCTTGACCCCATCGCGCAGGTGGGAACCAGGCCGGATATGGGTAAAGGGACCGATGGTAACGCCGTGGTCAACCCGGCTTGCCTCCACCACTGACTGCAGGATTTGGCAATCATCACCCACCACCGCGTTCTTCACGGTGACGTTAGGTCCAATGACGCACCTCCGGCCGACGGCACACTCGCCTTCCAGGAAAGTCATGGGGAGGAGGACGGTGTCCTGTCCCACGGTTACGTCCACGCCCACAAACGTGCTGGAGAAGGACCAGATGGTCACGCCCGAACGCGCCAACTGAACCAGGCGCCGGTGCTGCATGAATGCGGCCGCATGGGAGAGCTGCACCCGGTCGTTTATGTTGGCCACCGTCTGCGGGTCCGGACAGGCCAAGCTGGCCAGGGGCCGGTCCTCGCGGGCCAGGAGGGAGAGGACATCGGTAAGGTAGTATTCGCCCTGGACGTTGTCGGCGCCCAGCCGGAGCAGCGCCGGAAACAGGTCTTTCGCCCGGAAGCAGTAGATTCCGGTGTTGACCTCGCCGATGGCCCGCTGGGCAGAGGAGGCATCTCTCTCTTCCACCACGGCCTGAACCGTCCCCTGGGCGGATCTGACCACCCGGCCGAACCCGGAGGGATCGTCCGGGAGCGCCGTAAGTATGGTGGCGGCGGCTCTCTCCTGCCGGTGCATCGCCATGAGGTCGCGCAAGTCCTGCGGATCCAGCAGGGGGGTGTCGCCACAGACCACCAGGATATCACCGTCAATTCCCTCCAGCCTGTCCCGGGTCTGTAACAGGGCGTGGCCGGTTCCCAGCTGCTGTTTCTGGACGGCGTACTCCACGTCCGTGCCCAGGGCCGTCCGCATCCGGTCCTCCTGGTAGCCCACCACTAGGATCACCCGTTCCACGCCGGCCTCCCGCACGGCCCGCACCACGTGCCAGACCATGGGCCGGCCGAGAAGGGCATGCAGGCCCTTCACCAGCCCGGAGTTCATCCGCTTCCCCTGGCCCGCCGCCAGTATCACTGCAACCCAGTCGCCAGGCACGCGTATCACCTCTCTGGGTAGGCTCATCCGGCATCGCCCCGGAACAAGCGTTGCCCGGGCCTTACCCGTACATTTTGGCCGGCACCGTCCACCGCTTCCAGTTCCACCAGGGACACGTAATCCCGCACCAGCTTCACGGGAGGGTCCAGCGTCTCCACGAGGACGGCGATGCCCACCACGTCCGCCTGGAACTCGGCCAACAAGTCCACCATGCCCCGGGCCGTACCTCCGCCCTTCATGAAATCATCGACGATCAGGACCCGGGCGCCGGACGGCACGGCGCGCTTGGGCAAGGACATGGTCTGGATCCTGCCGGAAGAGCCAGATATGAAGTTGATGCCCACGGAAGGACCCTCGGTGACCCGGGCGTCACGCCGGGAGATGACCAGGGGGAGGTTGAGGGCCCGGGCGGTCATGAGGGCCAACGGGATGCCCTTGGTCTCCACGGTGATCACATACTGGGGTTCCGCCTCGCGAAAACGAGTAGCGAAGATCTCACCGATCTGCATGGAGAAATGCGGGGAGAAGATGAGGTCGGTCATATACAGAAAGCCGCCCGGCAGGATGCGCTCGGGCTCAGAGAGGCGCCGGCAGAGCTGGAGGGCCACTTGCTGGGCTTCGTCCCGGCCACGGAAGGGAAAGAACCTCACCCCGCCTGCGGCACCGGCCAAGGTCTCCACTCGTCCCATGCCCAACCGTTCGAAGCTACCCCGGACCAAGGCGAGGTCCTCGCTGATGGTGGACTTGGCCGCCTGCAGCCGTTCGGCAAACCCGGCCAGCGGGAACACCACGGAAGGCCGCTCGACCAGCGTCCGGATGATGACCGCGACCCTTTCGCTACGTTTGAGCCTGCCCAGCGTGACCCCTCCCCATCGGTTCCGGATGTTCGGCCCATTCTCGCCTCCATTGTTCGCCTTCTTCGCGATCGCGAGGCCCCCGTCCTCCATGGGAACGGCGCTGCCCTTCATACCCGTACGGCTGGACCCGGCCCCGCAGGCACCGGCCCTCTACCCCCGTTACCCGCATCCCCGGAGCGCCGCCTCCACCACTCTCAAGTCAGATTCCTTATCACAGTCTACTGCCAATTCCACGTAAGGGGTGGGCACGGCCCGGCATTTGACCCCCAAGAGCTCTTCCACCCGGCTTTCCAGCTGGGGGATACTCGGGCGGCACAACAGCATCTTGAGGACATAGGTGGGTCCCAGCAGGGATGCCAGGCGCAAGACATGCTTGCGGTTTTTCACGAACTCTTCCGCCTTGGCCCACGCCGCCTCGGGCAAACGGGACTTCATCAGGAAAATGTTGCCTCCGGTAAATCTCCCCTCCCGGAGGCGCCCGTAAGTCCGGCGCATCTCCGGATAGGCCCCTTGAGCATCCCGGGCGGAGATTACCGGCATATAGAAGTCCGCGCCCGGCGCTTCCTGGCAGCGCGCGAGAAAGTCGCAGATGGCCTCGGGCGAGAGCAGGGGCAGATCCGAGGTGGACACCAGCACTTGAGCTGACCGCACCTGGGACAGGCCCCGCCTGAGATTGGTCAGGACATCGCCGCCGGGCTCCACGGTGAAGACGCCGGGGCGCAGCACGGGCGCCAGCTCCCCGGGAGGGCCCACTACGAAGATGTTGTCCACATTCCCGGAACCGGTCATCGCCGTGATGACGTAGTCCACCAGGGCACGTCCCTGGACTTCGACCATGGCCTCCAGCTTGGCACCGGACCCTGCCTGCAACCGGCCGGTGTTGTAACGGCCGGCCAGCACCACTCCATCGACCAGCATAGCTACCCTCCCCCGGTCCTATCGAGAAAACGGGTCACCCATGCTTCCATGCCCGGTTGCCGGGCCAGGGCTCCGGCGACCAGCTCCCCCTGCTCAGCCCCGTCTACCAGGCCCAACACTACCGGGCCGCTGCCGGAAAGACAGGCTCCCACCGCTCCGGCCTCCAACAGTGCCCGCTTGACCTGTCCCACCTCTGGCCACCGGTACATCACGGGTGCCTCCAGCCCGTTGCCCAGAGCAGCCGCCAGCTCGGCCAGGCCGCCCCGGGCCAGGGCTCGCATTACCCCGGGGGTAAAATCCCCGGCACGCCCGCCGGCACGCCGGTCCAGCTCGGCATAGGCCTGGGCGGCAGGCACCTCCAGTCCGCCCGGGCGAGCCAGTACCACCCAGCCTGCCGGGGCCCAAGCCAGCTCCTCCACCTGCTCCCCCCGTCCAGTAACTAGGGCGCAGGTCCCTTGGATGCAGAAAGGCACATCAGACCCGATGGACTCTCCCAGCTCTTGCAGCTGGGCGACGGTCAATCCGGCACCCCACAGCCGGTTGAGGCCCCAGAGCACAGCGGCGGCATCGGCACTGCCGCCGGCCAGCCCGGCGGCGACGGGAATGTGTTTCTCGACGAAAAGGTGAACTCCCGCTTCTACCCCGAGCTCCCGCCGCAGCCTGACGGCGGCCCGGTGGGCCAAGTTCCGGTGGTCCCACGGCACGTTGCGGGTGGAACAGGCGAGGGTGATGCCGGACGCCCGGGGGTACAGGTAGACCCGATCATGGAGACACAGCTTGACCATGACCGACCGGATATCGTGATACCCGTCGTTTCTTATGCCGAGCACATCCAGGCTAAGGTTGGCCTTGGCATGGGCCGGTATCATCAGACTCGACAATTTGCTCTGCTCCAGCCGCACCTACCCATCTCCTGGGGAACGTCCCGCACCGGCCACAGCGTGACGCGCCGTGGGAAATATCGTTCTAGACTTGCAAGGCTTTTCCTGCCGCGGCCGCCTCTTCCACCTGCGGTCGCGGCGAGTCCTGGAGGCGGTTCAAGCTGTCCCTGGTATGGCAGTGCTTCTCGTAGCAGGATCACCACCAAATCGCCGGTGGAAGCCTGCTCCAGGACCCGGCAGACGGCACCCTCCCCATCCAGCGCGGTTTCCACGCGCATCCCCGGGGCAGCCGCGACCATACCGCTCCGGAGCAGGCTTGCCGTCTCTCCGGGTGGTGTTCCGCGCAGATCCCGGTCATCCTTGCCGATGACCCGGTCGAGCCCGCCGGCCAGCGCCCGGCAAACAGCGCCCCGCCCAGGTCGCCCCTGGCCCGTTTCACAGTGACCTGGATGACCTTGACCTGGCCAAGGTTGATCCCGGTGGGACGGCCGCCCTCTTTCACGTTCATCTCGATCTCGGCCCGCCGCAGAGGGCCCGGAGCGCCCACCTCGAGGATATCCGGGCTTACGGCTTGGCCGGACTCGGGTTTGGCCACGGCTGCTTCTACCGGGTTTTCCGCCTGAGAGCGCTTGGACGCCCTTCACTGGCAGCTGGGCCATGGCCTCTGCGCCCGGAAGTTAGCGCTTCTCTCGGCCCGGCTGGCGACTGGGCACCACGGGTGCGTGGACAGGCAGGGAATGGGCACGCGCCGTTCCAGGCATGTGGTGACGCCGGCGAGGTTGCCTCTGCCGTACCTGCCGGATTGCAGGACCGCGCCGGGCGCGCCCGTCCCGCCCCTTGGTCACCTGGGCCGGCACGTGGTAGTTGGATCACAGTAGCGGCTCTCCGGTGGCCATATCGTGGACCAGGACCCCGTAGGTCCCGGCAATGCCGTGGCCATGGGCTGGCCTCGTTCCCGGCCTGACCGGCCGCATGCTGTTCTGACGGTTTAGTCCCACCAGCTCGCCCACTTCCACGACGCCGGTGACAACCCGCCCTATCCGTTTGGGAACGCGGTGCTTCTGCGCCAGTGCCGCTTCAGGGACCTGATGCACCCCCAGTACGGCAACTGCCGGTTCGCAGGCGCAGCTCCCTCTCGCTTCTTGGTGGCCGATACCGGCCCCGACCACGCTCTCCAGACTGAGGATGCCAACGGTTTCTCCGGCTATCGCCTGGGCCCTGGTTTTCATGAAGCACCCTTCCCCCCATTACCGCTCCCGGTTGTGTTGCATCGTGGCCCCCGGTGCGCCCGCCGGCGAGGCAACCCAAGACCCGGGGCGGGAAACCGGTGCCGGCAAATTTTTCTCTGCCGCCGGCAGGAGTTTTCCGGTCAGGGTAGAAGCAGGGGAACTTCAATAGGGTCGTAACAGGCTGCGCCGCTCCCTTGCTGCGTGCGCCCTGCCGGAACCGCCTGGGGAAGCCGCCGGCTTGTCCAGACCGGTAAGAACACGGCCTATGGTAATGGCGATGAAGGGAACCCGCACGGCCCCCGCCGGGTCACAGAGAGCCGGATGTATGCTGGAAATCCGGCACCTAGGCGTGCCAGAAACTCCTCCCGGAGCTGCCGGGCGAAAGGCCGCGCGCCGAGTAGTCTGGGCCGGTTGACGGCGGACGTTATCCCGCCGGGTGCCCGCACCACTGAGGGCACCAGGAGGTCCGGCCTGTAAAGGCCGGGCGAATGAGGGTGGTACCGCGGACTTCCCGGGGTCGCCAGCTCCGGTCCATCGCCCCTCGCCCACCGCCGCTGGAAGCTGCGGGGTCGGGGGGTTTGCCTTTCTGCGCGGCGCCGGGGAGGTGAGGGTAGTCGGCGCCGGCTTCTGGATGACGGATGGAACCAGTTTCCCCGCAGGCGAGCATAGGTCGCGCTTCCGCGTCTGCCGGGGTCTCCCGGCTAGGGGAGGGCGGGCCGGATAACCCGAAAGGGGTAGTGGAGTTGGCAAAAGACCGTGTCATCATACTCGATACTACCTTGCGCGACGGCGAGCAGTCGCCGGGAGTGAACCTCAGCGTTCCCGAGAAACTGGAGATCGCGCGGCTGCTGGCGGCCATGAACGTGGATGTCATCGAGGCCGGGTTCCCGGTGGCATCGCCGGGC
>DMHJ01000257.1:8114-8390 GCA_003449495.1 Clostridiales bacterium UBA8153 | reverse complement strand
CGGCGCTTCTTCGACTGGTACAACGCGGAGCACTACCATGCGGGCATCGGCCTGCTGACACCGGAGACGGTCCATTACGGTCACGCCAAGGAGGTGCTAGCTGCCCGCCACCAGGTGCTGATGGCCGCCTACGCCGCCCACCCGGAGCGCTTCCGTAAGCCGCCGCAACCGGCGGCCCTTCCCGAGGCGGTATGGATCAACCGGCCGGAACTGCGGCCGGCAAGCGCAAAGGCACTACAGCAATTAAACTAGGCAGGTGTCTCAAAATGCTTGACA
>DMHJ01000257.1:4338-7782 GCA_003449495.1 Clostridiales bacterium UBA8153 | reverse complement strand
AAAATGCTTGACACGTTCCGCCTTCTCAACACCCTGCATACCCTGATTTCTCAAGACTCTGACGTGGCCCTGGGTATGAACCAAGGCTGGCGCATACCCCGGGATTAGACCCGGCGCAACCGGGAGGTGCCGCAACCTCAATCCCCGGGCTTCCTTCTCCAGGCCGAATGGGGATCTTGCAGCTCAGCCATGCATCGATGGCCAAGGGAACAGACGGCAGCCCGGCCGCCCTTTCTCCCGGCGGCGGCTAGGTGCTGGAACGATCCGCTATGGAATGCGCTGCTGCTTGGGCTCTCCGGCGGCAGCGGTTCCTGCTGGAGCTGCTGCCTGCGAGCCGGCCGGGGACGGAGGCGCTCAGCATCCCACCGGGGCAAGCGTCCGCATCGCCCGGAAGCATTCCCCGCCGGCCCTTTTTACCAGCTAGCCGGGCTTGGAGGCCGGAACATTTCGGGCTCAGGCACCGGAACTCTGGCTGTAGCTTGACCTCTCACCGGCATGTGCCAGTCCCCGGTACAAGCCCAGTTCACGGTAGACCGGGCCGGCCGGCTCCAGCCTGCTGGCCATCAGGGCGAAGCGATCCACCCGGCCGGACCACCCCACCCAGGCCCGGTGCCTTTCCACGCTGAGCTGGACATCGGGCGAGGCACCGGAGCTTCTGCGCCTACCCAGGGTGATATGACTGGTGAAACGCTCCTCCCGGGGAAAGCCCAGCCGTTCCAGGGCCACTTCCACCTGGTGGCGCAGGCTCTCCAGGCCGGTGCCGCCACACGCTCCGGCCCACAAGACCCGGGCCCGCCCCGGCGACGGAAAGGCCCCCAGACCTCGTAGTTCCAGGGCAAAGCCCCCCGCCCACCGGCCGGCCACGTCGCCGAGGGCCTGCTTGACCTCTTCCACCATCGGGAGCTCCAGCTCCCCCAGGAACTTCAAGGTCAGATGGTAGTGGATGGGTCTTACCCACCTGATATCGCCGGCCACCTCATCTGCCAGCGCCTGGGAGAGCCGGGACAGATCCGTCACCGCCTGCGCTTCGAGGGGAATGGCGATAAAACTCCTGATAGCTTCTTCGCTTCTCACCGCAAGGCCACCGCCTCTGCCTGCAACAGCCGCCACAGTTCCACCAGGGCGCGCTGGGTGGCGCGATACTTGACATCCTCGCGGCCACCGCTCAGGAGGAGCCGGTGCGCCCGGGTGGTCGCCCCGGCCAGAGCCAGGTAGACCAAGCCGACCGGCTTTTGCGTGCTCCCGCCGCCGGGTCCGGCAATGCCGGTGACGCCGATGCCCAGGTGACTTCGGGCCAGGTCCCGCACGCCTTCGGCCATGCACGTCGCCACCTCGGCGCTCACGGCGCCGTGCTCGGCCAGTACCCTGGCGGGCACGCCCAAGAGCGAGGTCTTGAGTTGGTCCGAGTAGGCCACCACGCTTAGCAGAAAGTACGCCGAACTACCGGGGACATTGGTCAAACGATGGCTCAGGAGGCCTCCGGTACACGACTCGGCCACCGCTAACTTGAGGCCGTAGGCGCCCAGCAGCCTGCCGGTCACCGTCTCCAAGTCTTCCCCATCCGCCCCGTAGATGAGCCCCGGCAAGGCGGCCCGCACCTGCGCCTCCATCTCTTCCACCAGCCGGCCGGCCTCCTGTTCCGTCTGCCCGCGGGCCGTGATCCTGAGCTGCACTTCCCCCTGGCCGGCGTAGGGCGCCAGCGTGGGGTTGGCGCTGGCCAGCAAGGGTTCCAAGAGCTGACTGACCCGGGACTCCCCCATTCCGGCCAGGCGGAGCCGGCGAGACCGGAGCACAGCCCGTCCCGGGAGTAGGGATAGGACTGGCGCCACCTGGTGCTCGAACATGCTCGTCAGCTCGCTGGGCGGACCCGGCAAGAGAAACACGTGAGTGGGGCCGGCCGTAAGGTACAGCCCCGGTGCGGTCCCTAAGCGGTTCGGCAAGGTCCTCCCGCCCGGCACCACCAGGGCCTGCGCGCGGTCGTGCAGGCCGGGCGTGCTGCCCCGGGCCGCAAAGTAGGACTGGATCTCTGCCCAGGCCGCCGCACTGTGCTCCAGGGGGCGTGCCAAGGCCGCGGCCAGCGCCTGCCGGGTCAGGTCATCAGGCGTGGGCCCCAGCCCCCCACAGGCAATGACCACTTCGGACCGGGCCATGGCCTGCCGGAAGGCTTCCCGGCAGCGCTCCAGGTTGTCGCCGACGGTGACCCGCCAGTGAAGGTTGATGCCCAAATCGGCCAACTGCCTGCTGAGGTACTGGGCGTTGGTATCCAGTATCTCTCCTAGCAGGAGCTCGGTGCCCACGGAAATCAGCTCGGCAATCACGCCGCACCCACCTGTCCTAGGCCGTCCTCCCGGCGGGAGGCGCACCCGGTCCAGAGTTCGTCCCCCCCGGACACGGTTCCTTCCGCCCGCCCTCGTCTCTATGCGATCTCACCAGCACCTACTTGGAGGGGACCAAGGCGGAACCTGGCGCCTACGGTCACTTGCCGGACCAGCGCTGGGACCGCTACCAGGTCGTGATCGGGCCGGTAGACGACGAGGGAGGCATGCCCTTGCCCCTGGAGGCCGGGGCACACAGACGAGCGCAGCGCGGTGGACCAGCCAGTCCGGACCCTGAAGAAGCCATTCGCGATCGAGCAGGCGATCCTCATCGGAGCTGGCGGGCTGTACAGCGAGACGACATGAACACGCTGGAAGAACCCGGCCTTGAGTGCACCCTGCAGGTGGACCGCCCCAGCCACCGGCGGCAGTTGGAGCAGTTGCGTCCCCGGCAATGGCGACTGTGCGATGGGCAGGGCGTGGTCGCGTGGTCGAGAACAGGCGCGCTACCCGGGCTACGTCTCCGAGCTCCGGCGGGAGCGAGCGGCCCAGCGCCGGGAGAAGGGCCTGCACTAGGCCCGGCCACACCTGGCGGGATTGGCCCCCACCGCGGCCAGCGGCTGCTGCTACCGGCGGGTCCGGTTGCGGCCAAAGGCACTATGGCAAAAGCTCGACGCCATCCTGGACCAGGCCGGGCTCGCGGCGCTCCGGGGGATTGACATCGCCTATCGGGACGCGGAGCCGGCTTCCCCGGAAGGGAGATCCCGCCTGGCCCGGCCCTCGGCCATGAGTACGCCGTCACCCGCTGGGCGGTCCTGGAGGCATTTACGTGCAGACCTCGCCGGCTGCCGACCACTGCCGGTCGCAGCAGGTGGACGCCCACTAGCGGCGGCTGCACCACGCCGGGCGCGCCTTCCGGCACACAAGAGCTACCTCAAGCTTCGCCCCGGCCACCATCACGGGCACCGGCAGGTGCGGGCCCGGATCTTGCCCGGCTTTCTGCCCTTCTACCTGGCGAAGCAGATGGAACTGAAACGGCGGACCCGGGGGGAGGGCGGGAGGTGAAACTACCGCTCCGCCGCTGGCCCCAGCTGAAGATCCGTGAGATCCGGCTCGAACTCACCGGGAA
>DMHJ01000257.1:0-3935 GCA_003449495.1 Clostridiales bacterium UBA8153 | reverse complement strand
AAAAGCTCGGCCGGTGCAAGTCGCTTGACGCCTACCGGTGTAGTCTCACCGGATATCCCTGACCCCATGGCGAACAGGCGCGCGGGAGCCGGGTCTCCGAACCTGCGCAGGGTCTCCCAACCAGGGGAGGTAAGGGTAGGAGAAGGTGCAGGTACTCTCACGCTTTGGTGCCCCGTCCAAGCCTGACCGGAGTGCCCGGCGGTCGCCGCCCGGATCATAGTCAAGCAGCCGTTCACGTTGCATCAGGGTTCTCCGATCCGCCCAACGGGTGGTGGAGGAACGGCACCGCAAAGCGGCCCCTGCTCAATCCGCTGGTTCGATAGCCTCCCGGATGCGTCCCCCCATGCGACAGGCAAGAACCTCCACTTTCTCCCGCGGGATACTCCCGCTCAGCAGGAGTGGGGCGGAGAACGCGTCATACCATTGAAGCAACCAGGTCTCCTGTCGGTAGACGTGGAAGTGAATAGCCAATTCCGGCTCTGCATGTCGCTCCATGATCCGCGCCAACTCAACCAATGCGGCCTCGCTTGCGGGAACGTGGAACACCAGGGGCTTCGGCCAAATCGTTCCGATCGGCACATGGGACTGCTTCGGGAGCGAGTAGCCGGCCATGAACGCGCGAAGCTCGGCGTCTGGAGAACCGTCCTCAAAGCACATGACCGCGCCGTCGGGAAGCCAGCCCCGAAGTGCGACGAGAAGAACCGTGAAGCTCCGTGGTCCCTCGACTTCCCAGTATGCCCCAGCACCGTCTAAGCGGATGCCGTCCCCCTCCTCTTTTGAGCCTGCGCCAGACAGCCTGGCCACCCACCCCATGGATACTACCCCTTATCGCCGAACGCCTTGGGGATGAGTAGCGGTCCACACCCTCGCTTCGGCGGGCTACCTCGCGCCGCCTGCTCAAGGTGCACTCCTACCGGGAGGCCAGCTCAGATAGCGGCGGTTGGAGATAGTCCTGACCCGCATACAACGGCACGAACACGCAACCGTCCCCGCCGGAAAGGCGGTGGGTGACCCCGGCGCGGGCGGAGAGGGCCTCCGATAATATCCTCGCCTCTCGCGGGTTCCCGATACCACAACACTCACCGCGTGCTCTCATGGCATCTACCCGGGTGGCGGCCTTATACAGTGCTCCGGGAAAGGGGAACCGGCCTTCTACGCCCGTTCTGCCTCGAGGTCGTAGGGGCCCGCCTTCACCACACGCGCCCGCACCCATTCCCCGCTGGCTCCGCCCGGGCCCGGGATGACCACTTTTCCGTCCACCTCTGGTGCCTGGTGTTCCCCGCGTCCAATGCTGGCGGTGTCTTTCGCCGTGTCTACGAGCACCGTCATGGTGCTGCCCACCCGGGCGGCGTTCTTGCCGGCGGCCACGCGCTGCTGCAGTCTCATGGCCCGATCTTGTCTAGAGAGCGCCACGTCCGGGTCCACCGGCGGGCGCATGGCGGCGGCCGGAGCAGGAGCTTCCGGGGAGTATACCAGTACGCCTGCGTGTTCCAAGGCTACCTCTTCCATGAAGGACAGCAGCATCCGGAAATCCTCCTCCGACTCGCCGGGGAATCCCACCATGAAAGTTGAGCGCAGCGCAATGCCCGGCATATACTCCCGCAGCCGGGCAATGACGGCCCGGGCCGTCTCCACCGGGGGCCGCCCCATCCTGGACAGCACCCCCGGGCTGGCGTGTTGCAGGGGCAGATCTAAATAGCTGCAGCAGTTAGGGGATGCGGCCATGGCGGCCATGATCTCCTCGCTGAGGTGTGCCGGGTGCGCGTACATGACCCGCACCCAGGGGACCTCCAGTTGGCCCAGCTCCCGGATCAGCTGGGCCAGCCCCGGGCCCGGTCCCAGGTCCCGACCGTAGGCGGTGGTGTCTTGGGCTATGAGCACCAATTCCTTAACCCCTCCGGCGATCAGGCGTTGGGCCTCCTCCACCACTTGTTCCCGGGGGCGGCTCTGCAAGGGACCCCGGATGAAAGGGATCACGCAATAGGCGCAACGGTTGTCGCAGCCGTCCGCGATGCGCAGGTAGGCGGTGTGGGGCGGAGTCGTCAGCACCCGCGGAAGCGCGTCCAGCGCGGTCACGTCACCCCCGGCGAAGTACCGGGGCCGTGCTCCGGCCAAAGCTGCCCGGACCAACCGCACGATATCCCTGGCGGCGCCGGTGCCGCCCATGGCGTCGACTTCGGGCAGCTCACCCCAGAGCTCATCCCGGTAGCGCTCGGCCAGACATCCGGTCACCACCAGGGCCCGACACCCGCTGTCTTGCTTGGCACCGGCCGCCTCCAGAATGGCCTCGATGGATTCGCTCTTGGCCGGCCCGATAAACCCGCAAGTGTTGACGATCAGGATCTCGGCCTCCTGTTTCGACGCCGAGATTTCGAAGCCGGCCCCCCGGAGAACTCCGAGCATCCGCTCGGAGTCTACCCGGTTCTTGGCGCAGCCCAGCGACATCATGCCTACCTTCATGCCCATGCCTCTTCCGCCCCCCCTGCGGCATTCTACCATGGCCGCCCCCCCGTCTTCAACGCTCCTGCCGGAAGACTAGCAACCGACGTCCCGTCAGCGGGCAAAGCTAGCCGGCCGGGTCCGTCGTCAAGGAGGCGAACCGGACAGCGCCTCTTGTCCTATACAACGGTTGTATGTTACACTGGCGGTTGGAGGGATGCACATGCCTACCACTGGCGAGGTTGCGGCCCTGGCCGCGTTGGCCGGTTCTTTGCGCCACTTGGCTCGGGAACTGCACCAACTGGAGCGGGCTCAGGCCAGGGAATGGGGCTTCACCACCAGCCAATGCCGGGTGGTGCTCGAGCTGGCCGACGCCGGGAGCCTGCCCATGCGCGAACTGGTCGAGCGATTACAGCTGGAGTCCAGCACGGTGACGCGGATTGTAGACAATCTGGTGCGCGACGGTCTCCTACACCGGGCCAGAGAGCAGCGGGATCGGCGGCTGGTGCTCGTGCAGCTTACGGAACGGGGCCAGGCCTCGGCGGCCGCGCTCGAGGCGGCCATAGCCGGATGCTATCGGAGGTTCCTGCAGCGACTGCCCGGCAGCAGCGTACAACAGGTAGTGGCATCCGTCCGATTGGTACGGACCGCCCTGGAGGGGCGCCCTGAAGCTGGGTAAATGTAGGCTACATAGATACGCTCCTACAACCATAAGCAACTAGGGGAAAGCCAGCAGTGCGGCCCTTGTGTTGTGCAGCTACCCGAGGGTACGCGGGGCAGGCTGCCGCGGCGACCGCGCCGGGGCGCGGAGTCCCGTTAGGTCCGGAGCCAGACCGCTGTCAGTCGGAGCGACAGCTGGCGCAGCGGCCATAGAACTCTAAGCGGTGGTCGGTGATGCAGAAGTCGTACTCCCGCTCCAGGGTGCTTTCGAGGTCATCCAAGAGATCGTCTTTCACTTCGGTAATGATGCCGCAGCCTGAGCAGATCAGGTGGTGATGGCGGTGGTCGTCGCCGGGGCTGGCCAGTTCATAGCGGGCGCGGCCATCACCGAAATCGGTCTTTTCGATGATGCCCAAGGTCACCAAAAGGTCAAGGGTGCGGTAGACGGTGGCCAGACCGATGTCCGGTGCCTCAAGGGTTACCAGCCCGTAAATCTCCTCGGCGCTCAAGTGCTCTCCCGCTGTGGCCACCAGCGTCTCAATGATCTTACTACGCTGGCGCGTGAGCTTGTAGCGGCTACGGTTCACTCGCTCCATCGCTTCCCTGGTGCTGCGTTCCACCTCTGGCTCCCTCGCTCTCACCGGCATTCACTCACCCAATTATACGGTGGGGGCCGGCGGCCGTCAACGGCTAAGCGGAGCCCTTACCGGCGGCAGCAGGCCTGTGCGCACCCACCCGGCGCTAACCGCCGCGCAAGGAGGCGGGGGGCCGCCCTCAGGGTAGCGGCCGGCTGCCGCTTTTTTGGGGAGCCACGGAAAGGCAGCGACTTGCGGTCG
>DMHJ01000171.1:1657-8800 GCA_003449495.1 Clostridiales bacterium UBA8153 | reverse complement strand
GAGCCACCCAATTGATGACGGCGTCGGTGGCCAGGGAGAAAACGGCTCCACAGCACTGCCAGCTTTCCAGTTCTACCAAGTCCAAGCCCAGCTGCTGGGCGCTTTCCCGGGCGGTAAGGTCAAAATTGCGGGCTTGCTGGTGCAAGGTGCATCCGGGAAAGTACCGGTATGGCAACGATTCACCCCATCTCCATCAGCCTGAGTACTTGCGCGAAAACGCCACCAGGGCCTGTTGGGGGGCTTCGGCGGGAGGCGGAGCCAGGTCGGGACGCCCGCCCCGCCGCAGTAGGACCACCCGTAGAGCCTCCATGACGCGAGAGAGGTCGACTCCCCGGGGGCAGCGGGCGGCGCAAGTGTGACAGGCGGCGCACAGCCAAATCGCCCGGGCGTCCACGGCGGTCTTTTCCCAGCCCAACTGCAAGAACCGGATCACCTGGTGCGGTAAGATGCCCATTTCCTTCTCCAGCGGACAGCCGGCCGAGCACTTGCCACACTGGTAGCACGGGGCCAACGCCTCACCGCTGATTTCCTCGATCTTAGCCAGGAGCTCGGTACGTAGGCTATCCCTGCCGATGCGCATATTACCTCCACACGTGCGGTCCGGATGTGACGGGTTTCCCTTCGACGATGCCGGCCTTTCTCCTCCTCGGGGCCGACCTTCTCGTGCCGGGTGGGCGCGCTGCCGGGAGCGGTGTGGGGAGACGTGACCTCAGGCCTTGGTGATGCTGGTGGGAATGGCGGAACTGGTCTCCCGGATGCCTGACCAAATCAGGCGGTTGGGTGCGGGAACTCTGCGCATCCATTGCCATACGGAAGCTGAAGTCCCCCCTTTCGTGATTCTCTGCTGGGCCTGGCCGTGAAAGTTACTCCGTGGCAGGCACCAGCCCGACGCTCGAAGCTGTGTCCATCGCCATGGCCAAACCGCAGTGGCGCTGGCTTTGGCGCTGTGCGCCGTCTGCCGCAGACCCGGGGAAACGTGAGAGGGGTCGCCCGCCACGTAATTCCCCAACGCCCCGGAGCAAACCCGCCGCTCAGGGTGAAGTTGACCACTGTGTACGATCGGAGACGAATCCCGGGTCAGCTGTCCATGAGCCGGCGCTGGTCGCGATATCGTGCTGGTGCGGTGGGCCAAGAGTCTATCACCCGGTCGCACGGGACAGCACACCCGCGAGCTTCCCGAGCCCGGGCACGCCGGCCTGAGCCTGCACCGCGGGCAGAGGAGATGCTGGTCACACTGTGGAACTTATGCTTGCCAGCTGAGGGGAGGACATGCCATGGGCTTCGTTAGCGCCATGATTCCCCTGCGCACCGGTGCCATGGTTGAGGCCTCCCGGTTCGAACGAGAGCTGGCGGCCGGGTGGCCGGAATTGCCCAAGCCGGTGTGGACACCGGCCTCTGCGGGTCAGTGGTCGTGCTCCGTCGGTGACGGCGACGTGGTCATCGCTGCCATGGGAGCCCCGATACCATGGTCGGACCTGGCACCGCTCTGCCGGGCCGGCCGGTTGTGGGTCGATGCCGAATCGAACTTGCGGGAGCACCGGGACCACCTGGTCGTGGCGGTCAGGACTGCCGGAGGCCCCATTGAGCAGGCAAAGTTCCTGACCCAGATCTGTACCGCCGTTTTGCTTGGGTGCGAGCAGGCTTTGGGAGTATTCTGGTTGAGCGGCTCTCTCCTCATTTCCTCTTCAATCTTCAGGGAATTTGCCGTAACGGTGATGCCCGAGACACTACCATTACCCATCTGGATCGACGTCCAGGCCGGACCGGATGCTGAGGGCAAGACCTGTGGATGCACCCGGGGTCTGGCCGCGTTTGGGCACCGGGAAATCGAAGCTGTGGATGCTCAAGAGTCGTGGGAGAGGTTGCAGGAACGGCTGTACGATCTGGCCGGCTACGTACTTGAGCACGGGCCGGTCATCGCCGACGGCGACACTGTGGGTGACCACGCCTCGGAGCGAATTCGCGTGGTCTATGGGGCTTCGGAGTTGGGAGGGGAAGGGGAAGTCATCCACCTCCAGTACGACCGGCCCGGTAGACGCAAGTGGCAGTTATGGGGCAAACGGAGGTAGACAGGAGGCGCGGACCGGGAGGGACGGCTGAGAGGTAAGGGGCAGCTTGCTTGGCGAAAGGTTACGGAACGGTCCTGCCAAGACGTCAGTGGGGGACGGGGCTCTTGGCTTCCCCTCGTGCTGCGGCGTCCACTCCGGGAAGGAGGCGTAGCCGGCCGGTCCCGAGGCGCGGGTGCTGTTACCGGACCATACAGATATCGCTAGAGAAGTAGTCGGCGGACTGCTTCATCACTATGCCCGACGCTGCGGGCTTACGGCTACTTCATTCAGTGCACACATCACCGCTATGCTGGTGCCCGTGCGGCCTGACCCGGCCCTTGGCGGCCACAACTATGGGCAGGAAGTAATGCTGCGCCGGCGAATGATGTCCGGTCGGAGCCGTAACCGGGCGGTACCCGGCTACCGCCAGGTGTCTCCGGAGCGAGTATGGGAGTTTGCCACCGAGGAGCTGGGCGACTTCGACCCACTTGGGCATACGACCATTCAGCTCTTCACGGAGAGCCAGGTTCCCACTCCAGACGCAGATCCGCCGGCTTCCCGGTAGCGGGGCATCCGAGAACAGAGCATGCCCGGCGCTTACTCGGGCCGCCGGGTAGTGGGGATGACAGGAGAATGATCCCGGCACAGGCCGGGCAGGGCGACCACAGGTGTGGCTTGGCGGCCGCCAGCTAGCTGGTGTAGGTCCTCGGCTATGGAGGAGTTTCCGGTCCGACTGTAGAAGGTTACACTCCGGGTTGAGCCATGTAGACCGGGGGATGCCCGGAGTCCGATGCCACACGTGCCGGGCGTGCCGGGAGCCATGGCCCCGTGGTGCCCGCATCGCAACGGTCGGACGGGGTGAGCGTGCAGAGCCCTGGGCGGCGCCACGATACCCGGTGCCTTGAACTCCCCGGAAGCGGTCGCGCGTTTCCAGGTGGACAGAGATAGTTACATGCTGACCGGGCGAGGGGGTTTCGGGGGTTGGACGTGGAACTGGGCTTTGGCCGGACGCGCATGCAGTTAGCCGTTGACGACAGGCGTCTTCTCTGTACCATGTACCCTGCGAAGGTTGACGTAACCCACGATGAGGGGACCCTGATCGGGCGGGCGATGGAGGCCCCCATCGCCTCGCCCCGCCTGCGCGACTTGGCGCGGCCTGGGCAGAAGGTGGTGGTGCTGGCCAGCGATGTGACGAGGCCGTGCCCCACCCGGCTGATGCTGCCCGCCGTCATGGGCGAGCTGAACTCCGCGGGCGTACCTGACCGGGACGTGACGGTGGTGTTCGGCTTGGGTATTCACCGCGGGCAGACGCCGGAGGAAAGACGGATGCTAGCCGGTGACGACATGTACCGCCGCCTCCGGTGTATCGACTCCGATCCCGGCGACGTGGTCTGGGTTGGCAACACCACCCGCGGCACGCCCGTGGAGGTGTTTCGTACCGTGGCCGAGGCGGACTTCCGCATAGCTTTGGCCAACATCGATCCCCACTACTTTGCCGGTTACAGCGGCGGCAGCAAATCGGTAGTTCCCGGTGTTTGCGGCCGGGCCACCATCGAGGCCAACCACGCACTGATGCTGGAACCCGGCGCAGCTCCCGGCAATCTCCAGGGCAACCCGGTCCGCGAGGACATTGAAGAGGCCGCTGCTTTCGTGGGTGTGGACTTCATCCTCAATGTGATCTTGGACGAAGCCAAGCAGGTGGTGGACGCCGTCGCCGGTCACGTACTCGAGGCTCACCGGCACGGTTGCCGGTCGGCCGACCGCCTCTTCAAGGTGCCCATCCCCGAACGCGCCGCCGTGGTGGTGGCCAGCCCCGGAGGCCACCCCAAGGACCTGAACGTATACCAAGCACAGAAATCCCTGGACAACGCGGCGCAGGCCGTAAAGCCCGGCGGCGTAATCATCCTGGTCGCGTCCTGCGCGGAGGGATTCGGAGAACCGGTGTTCGAAGCGTGGATCGCCGCTGGCGCCGCTCCCGCCGAAATAGTCAAGAGGCTGCGCCGGGAGTTCCAGCTGGGCGGGCATAAGGCGGCGGCCATTGCCCGGGTGGCCATGGACTGCCGCATCTTCTTGGTTTCGGACCTACCGGCGGCCATGGTCCGCCGGGTGTGGATGGAACCTTGCTCGTCGGCCCAGCTGGCCCTCGACCGGGCCCTGGCCGAACAGGGACCGGACGCCCGGGTCATCATCATGCCCTATGCCGGCAGCACCTTGCCTGCGGTGGGAGCAGTGCAGGCATAGAACACCGGCCAAGAGGGCCGGAAAGGGGGGCTGACAAGGTTAGCCGAGTTTCACTAGGTTTTCACGCCAGTACCATTGCCGGTAAAGCAGCAGCGTAGTACCACAAAGGAGGCGTCGGTCGTGCAAAAGTGGTGGCGGATCTTGGCCCCCCTGGCGCTGGGGGGCATCGTCTTGCTGTTTCCCGTTCCCCAAGGACTGACCATCGCGGCCTGGAGATTCCTTGCCTTGTTCGTAGCCGTCGTGGCCGCCCTCGTCTTTGAGCCGCTTCCCGGAGCCGTCGTCGGTTTGACAGGCATAACCGTGGCCGTGGTCACGGGCATCGTCGATCACCGGCCCGGCGAGGCCATCCGCTGGGCGCTCGCAGGTTTTTCCGACGGCACGGTGTGGCTGATTTTCCTGGCCTTCATGCTCGCCCTGGGCTACGAGAAGACAGGTCTGGGCAGAAGGCTGGCCTTGAGCATAGTGAAGGCACTGGGAAGAAAGACCATCGGCCTCGGCTACGCTACGGCCCTGGCCGACCTGGCCCTGGCCCCCTTCACCCCTTCCAACACGGCGCGGAGTGCGGGCACCATCTATCCCGTCATCCGCCAGCTGCCCGGGCTCTACGGATCGGAGCCGGGTGAGAGCGCGCGTAAGCTGGGCTCGTATGTCATGTGGAACGCGTTTGCCGGCATGTGCGTTAGCAGTTCCCTGTTCATGACCGGCATGGCCCCCAATATCCTGGCGGTGGGGATGATCACCCGGGCGGCGGGGTTCACCATCACTTGGACCGAGTGGTTCATGGGGTTCTTGCCGGTAGGGCTGCTACTGGCAGCCACGCTTCCCCTCATCATCTACAAGCTCTACCCACCGACGGTAAAGCGCAGCGAGGAGGTTCCGAAGTGGGCGGGTCGTGAGCTGGAGAAGCTCGGCCGCCTAAGTGTCCGCGAGATCAGCATGCTGCTGGTGGCCGTCTTGGCCCTAGGCCTGTGGATATTCGCCCGTGACCACATCACCGCCACCGCCGTGGCCCTCCTGGCCTTCTCCTTGATGCTCCTGAGCCGGGTGGTCACCTGGGATGACGTGCTGGACAACCGTCCCGCGTGGAACGCCCTGATCTGGTTTGCCACTTTGGTGACCATGGCCGGAGGGCTGAGTCGCCTCAATATCATTGCCTGGGTCGGCAGGACCATCTCCGGAGCGTTGGCAGGCTTGTCGGTCACCATGATCATGGCGACCCTGGCAGTGGTATTCTTCTTCATCCATTACATGTTTGCCAGCATAACCGCCCACACCGTGGCCCTGCTTCCCATGTTCTTGGCGGTGGGCTTGGCCATTCCCGACTTTCCCGTGAAGCCCTACGCTATGCTCTTGGCCTACACTCTTGGCCTCATGGGCGTGCTGACGCCTTACGCCACGGGTCCGGCCCCGGTGTACTATGGCAGCGGCTTTCTGAGCCGGCGGGACTTCTGGGGGCTGGGGTTGATCTTCGGCTGCATCTTCATCGTGGTCCTCTTGGTCATCGGCATGCCCTACCTTATGGCCATTCACGGTTAGCGGCGCGTGCCACGTTGCCCTCCGGCCCTGGGAACCCCTCCCGGGGCCGGACGCTTTGACCCGCGGCTACCGGGTATCGCCCGGGCTCTGGGCGAAGGCAGACCGTCCTCTTCCTGGTCGACCCGGAAGGTCGCTCAGGCGGCCGGTGAGGCGCAAGGCGCTCTGCCGGCCCGCCCACCGGGCCGGCAGTCGGTAGGAGTCTGCAAAGCGTGTCCCGGGCCCCAATGGGCAGGATATATGCGGACGCCCGGCGGATTTATCCTTCTCCCGAACCCGGCTGTAGTCCGGGAGGTATTCCCGGACCTACCGTAGAAATGTTAGGGGAAGGGCCTTGCCGGCGGTAAAGTGGCCGGGCCCCATGTACCCGGGAGTGTGGAGCATGCTTGAGCACCTGCGTTTTTTGTCCCTACGCGATGTTCTCGGGGCAGCGGTGGACATTGCCATCGTGGCTTACGTGCTGTACCGGTTCTTCATGCTCATCCGGGGGACGCGTGCCATCCAGCTGCTCAAAGGCATCGCCATCCTGCTTCTGGCCACCACCATCAGCCAGTTCCTCCGGCTTTACACGATAACGTGGATCTTGAGTAATGCCCGTCTCATGCTGGCGGTGGCCTTGCCGGTGGTCTTCCAGCCTGAACTCAGGCGTTTCCTGGAGCAAATTGGGCGCGGCAAATTTTTTGCCGGGCGCTCCCCTTTGTTCATGGGCGAAGTGAATACCGCCAGGATGATCGAGGAACTGGTCAAAGCCGTGGGACAGATGTCCCGGAACCGCACGGGGGCCCTTATCGTCTTGGAGAGGGAGATCGGACTCAACGACTTCGTCGAGACCGGCATCGGCATCGACGGCCTGGTGAGTTCGGAGTTTCTTGTGAACATTTTCGTGCCTAATACGCCTCTGCACGATGGCGCCGTCATCCTCCGGGGTGACCGGGTGCAGGCCGCCGCGTGCTTTTTGCCACTTACCGATTCGGTGGTGGGAACCGAAATGGGGGGGCGCCACCGGGCGGCCCTGGGCATCACCGAGGTCTCCGACAGCCTGGCGGTGATCGTGTCCGAAGAGACGGGCACCATCTCCTTGGCCAACGCCGGGCGCATCATACGCCACATCGACCTTAGGACCCTTAGCGAGATGCTCACCGCCTCATTGCAGCCCAAGGCGACCAGTTTCTGGAACCGGGGGGCGGCGGCCGCCGGCAAAGTGGACTGAACCGGTCCGGTCCGTCTCGTATCAGCCCAAGCCGGAGCGGTGCCGGATGGTCCAACTCGCCTGCCGCCGGCCGTTTGCCTAACATGCATGGGGCCTATAGTCATGAGTAGC
>DMHJ01000171.1:0-1260 GCA_003449495.1 Clostridiales bacterium UBA8153 | reverse complement strand
TCCCCGCCCTCGTAGGGCGTAATGTTGGCAGCCGGTGAGGGCGCCAGGTCCCCGGGTGGCAGCATTGTGTTGTCCCGGTGAAGAAGCGCCCGGCCGGCGGTGCTGCCGGGAGCGGCGTCTGTATGGATGGGAAACGGAGTGGAGAGCGCTCACCCATGGATAGGCTGTTCGAAAGAGACCCGGCGATACGCGTCCTTTCCGTGGTGCTTGCGGTACTGCTGTGGTTCTTGGGGACGAACCAGCAGAACCCGGTGGTACAGCGTACCTTGACGATACGACTCACCCACGCCCCGGTCGCCGGGGGGTTGGTGCTCATGGAGCTGCAGCCCCAGCTGGTAGCGGTGACGGTGCAGGGCCGGCAGAGCGCCATCGCCGTCCTGGGGGAAGCCGATTTGGTGGCCAGTGTTGATCTGTCCGCCACGCCGGGTGGCCATCACCAGGTGCCGGTGAACATCGAGCTGAGGCACCGGGCCATAGGACTGGTCGGCTACAGCCCAAAGCAGGCAGACGTCGTCATAGACATCGTGGAGCGGCGCGCGGTCAGCGTGGATATCCGGCTGGCCGGGCACCCGAACCCGGACTACACCGCCGACCGGCTGCGGCTGAGCTCGGCCACCGTACAGGTGAGCGGACCCCAGTCGGCGGTGCAGCTGGTGAACCGGGTGACCGGCGTCGTTGACGTCGAAGGTGCCACCCGCACCGTGGTGCAGCGGGTGCGCCTGCGTCCTGAGGACTTTGCCGGACGGGAGGTTCGCGAGACCACGGTAGAACCGGTCGAGATCGAGGTCACCGTGCCGTTGCGGGCGTTGCCGCCCTCCAAGACCGTACCTGTACGTCCCACGCTCACAGGCGCGCCCGAGTTGGGCTTTAGGGTGGCCGAGGTCAATGCACTGCCACCCGTCATCACCATACGTGCGCCAGCCGCAGTCCTGGGCAGGATTGAAGCGGTGGCCACGGCGCCCATGAACTTGGCCGGCCGCTCCGGCTCGTTTACCGAGCGCGTGGCCGTGGTGCTTCCCCAGGGGGTGGTGTGGCATTCCCAGTCCCAGGTGGATATTGCCGTCAGCATACGTGAAGATGTACTGCCGGTGACGTTTACCGGCATCCCCGTCCGCCTCCAGCAGCTGGCCGCGGGCTATCGCTGGCAGCTGGAACCCACCCAGATTGACGTGCGGGTGGAGGGCCGGCGGGATCTAGTCAACAACTTGAGCGCCGGAATGATCAGAACATATGTTGATGCCCGGGATGCCGAGGGTCGCA
>DMHJ01000008.1 GCA_003449495.1 Clostridiales bacterium UBA8153 | reverse complement strand
TCCTCGGGCATGGACAGAATGGGGATCTGGGTGATGGACCCGGGTTTGCCCTGGATGCGCCCGGCCCGCTCGTAGAGCATGGCCAAGTCGGTGTACATGTAGCCCGGGTAGCCCCGCCTGCCCGGCACCTCTTTGCGGGCGGCGGACACTTCCCGCAAGGCTTCACAGTAGTTGGTCATGTCGGTGAGGATCACCAGCACGTGCATGCCCACGGTGAACGCGAGGTACTCGGCGGTGGTCAGGGCCATGCGCGGGGTGGCGATGCGCTCGATCACCGGGTCGTTGGCCAGGTTGACAAACAGGACGGCGCGCTCGATGGCGCCGGTGCGCCTGAAGTCGCTGATGAAGTAGTCGGCTTCCTCGAAGGTGATGCCCATGGCCGCGAACACCACGGCAAAGGGGTCGCTGGTGCCTCTAACTTTGGCCTGGCGGGCGATCTGGGCCGCCATCTGGGCATGGGGCAGCCCGGATCCGGAGAAGATGGGCAGCTTCTGCCCGCGCACCAGGGGATTCATGCAGTCGATGGCGGAGAGGCCCGTCTGGATGAACTCCGACGGGTAGGCCCGGGCGAACGGGTTAATGGGGTTCCCGTTGATGTCCAGCCGCTGTTCGGCGATGACCCGGGGCAGACCGTCGATGGGCCGGCCGAACCCGTCGAAAATCCTGCCCAGCATATCCCGGGACACCCCGAGCTCGATGACCCGGCCCAGGAAGCGGACTTTGCTGCCTTGCATGTCCATACCGGCCGTGCCCTCGAAAATCTGCACCAGGGCCCGCCCGGCATGGGCCTCCAGCACCTTGCCCCGGCGCACCTGGCCCCCGGGCAGCTCCACTTCCACCAGCTCGTCGTAGCTGACGGCGGCGATGTTCTCCACCATCATGAGGGGGCCCGTTACCTCGGTGATGGTCCGGTACTCTTTAAGCATGGGATCGTGCCTCCCTACCCGGCATGGCGCCGGACATGCCGGCAATGAGGTCATCCAGCTCTGCTAGCCGGTCTTCCGGCATGAGCCGGGCCCGCACAATGCGCTCGCGTACGGGCAGTTGCAGGATACGGTCAAGCGCCACCCCGCGTTCCATGGCGGCCGACGCCGCCTGGTGGAAGGCCAGGATCAGCTTGAGAATGCGGTACTGCTTGGGCATGGAACAATAGGTGTCCACCTCGTGGAAGGCGCTCTGGTACAGGAAATCTTCGCGCAAGGACTTGGCCGTCTCCAAGGTCATGCGCTGGCGGGGGGATAGGGCGTCCAGGCCGACCAGCCGCACGATCTCCTGGAGCTCGGCCTCGTGCTGCAGCAGCGCCATGGCCTCCCGGCGCAGGGCCGGGAAGTCGTCGCCCATATGCTGGCGGAAGTAGCCGTCCAGGCGGTCGCTGTACAGTGAATATGAGGTCAACCAGTTGATGGCGGGAAAGTGCTTACGGGCGGCCAGCCGGTCGTCCAAGCCCCAGAACACTTTGACCACGCGCAAGGTGGCCTGGGTTACCGGCTCCGACAAGTCACCGCCGGGCGGCGATACCGCTCCCACCACACTGAGGGCACCCTGCCGCTCGTCTGCGCCCCGGCAGACCACCCGGCCTGCCCGCTCGTAGAACTCGGCGACCCGGGACCCCAGGTAGGCGGGGTAACCCTCTTCGCCCGGCATCTCCTCCAGGCGGCCGGAGATTTCCCGCAGCGCCTCGGCCCAGCGCGACGTGGAGTCGGCCATCAGGGCCACCTGGTAGCCCATGTCCCGGTAATACTCGGCGATGGTCAGCCCGGTATACACCGAAGCTTCCCGGGCCGCCACCGGCATGTTGGAGGTGTTGGCCACCAGGACGGTGCGTTCCATGAGGGGCTCGCCCGAACGAGGGTCTTTGAGCTCGGGAAACTCCAGCAATACGTCGGTCATCTCGTTGCCGCGCTCGCCGCAGCCGATGAACACGATGATCTCCGCGTCCGCCCATTTGGAGAGCTGGTGCTGCACCACGGTCTTGCCCGAACCGAACGGGCCCGGGATGCACGCCGTCCCGCCCTTGGCGATGGGGAAGAAGGTGTCGATGACCCGCTGGCCGGTGACCAGGGGGGACTCGGGGGGCAGGCGCCGGGACACCGGCCGGCCTCTCCGCACCGGCCAGCGCTGGAGCATGGTGATTTCGCGCCGGGTCCCCTCGACCTCGAGCACGGCCACCACCTCTTCAATGGTGTACTCCCCCGGAGAAATCTCCAGTACCTGGCCGCGTTCCACGCCGGGCGGCACCATGACCTTGTGCTGTACCAGCACCGTCTCCTGGACGGTGCCCAGCACATCGCCAGCCTGCACCCACTGGCCGCCGGAGACTACCGGCTCGAACGCCCACCGCTTCTGCCGGTCCAGGCCCGGCACTTCCAGACCCCGGGCAATATACTCGCCGGACAGCTCCCGGATCACGTCCAGGGGGCGCTGGATGCCATCAAAGATCGAGCGCATGAGTCCCGGACCCAATTCCACGCTCAGGGGCTGCCCGGTGCTGTGCACCGGCTCGCCCGGCCTCAGGCCGGAGGTCTCTTCATATACCTGTATGGACGCGCGTCCCCCGCGCAGCTCGATGACTTCACCGATGAGCTTGGCCTCGCCCACCCGGACCACATCGTACATGCGGGCGCCGGCCATGCCCTCGGCCACCACCAGGGGGCCGGATACCTTGATAACCCTGCCGTCGCTCATCTAATTTCCCTCTTCCTTGAACAGCATGTCCACGCCGATGGCCTGCTCAACCAGGCGCTTTAGGCGGGCGCGCCCGGCCCCGGTGTTGCCCCGGTGATCGGGTATCACCGTCACCACCGCCCGGGAGGGCAAGGCGGCCAGGCACTCCGCCAGCTCCTGGGCCAGGGGCTCGGTGAGAAAGACGATGGCATACTCCTGCTCTAAGCATCGCTCCAGGGCGACCCGGGCCTCGTCCGGCCCGCTTACGGGTAAGACGTGGACGCCCAGGGCTTTGAAAGCCAGCACGGCGTCGCGGTGACCGATGAAGGCCAACTTAGGCATAGCAATCACGCAGCCTCTCACGAACGGCGCTTTCAGGCATGCCGTTGAGCCTGCCGCTCACCACGATACGCAGGTTCCGGATGTCGCCTTCTTTGGCCCACAGCAGGGCCAACACCGGTTCCCGGCCCATGGCTACGTAACGGGCCTTGCGGAGGAGGGCGGTGAGATAATTGTCGCCCAGCCGTTCTACCGTACCGGGGTCGCCGCCGGCGGACTGGAGCATGCCGGCGTAGGGCGCGGCCAGGGCGCTGGAGAGGCGGTCGGGCGCGACTTGACCCAGCTCCAGCCACTTGGGCACTGGGATGGCCCCGCCGGGCACCAGGGCCTCTCTCAAGAAGGCCCGGTCCTTGCCCAGGCGGGCGCAGCGCAATAGCACTTTAAGGTTGGCCAGGTCGGCCAGGGCGGCGGTGAATTCCTGGATCAACGGCCCCAGGTTCGTGGCCTGCCCGGCCATGGCCGCGAACAGGAAGCGGTCCAAGACCAAATCGATGCCCTGGGCATCGGCGCTTTCCTCCCAGGCCTG
>DMHJ01000018.1 GCA_003449495.1 Clostridiales bacterium UBA8153 | reverse complement strand
TCCGGCGGCCCCTTCCGCGATGTGGCCGGCCCGGAGCTGGCCCGGGTCACGGTCCAGGCAGCCCTCTCCCACCCTACCTGGAGCATGGGGCCGAAGATCACCGTGGACTCGGCCACGCTGGTGAACAAAGGACTGGAAGTGATCGAGGCGCACCACCTGTTTGGCGTGGCGTATGATGCCATTGAAGTCTACATACACCGCCAAAGTCTAGTCCACTCGTTGGTGGAGCTGGTGGACGGGGCGATACTGGCCCAGCTGGGGCAGCCGGACATGCGCGGGGCCATCGCCTACGCCTTGAGTTATCCCCGGCGGCTGGCCGTCTCCCGGCCCAGGCTGGACCTGTTGGCGGCCGGGCCTCTCACCTTCCAGGCCCCGCGCTGGGCGGATTTCCCCGGTCTGGGTCTGGGGTATGCCGCCGGCAGGGCAGGAGGCACGTTGCCGGCGGTGTACAGCGCCGCCAACGAGGCGGCGGTACAGCGGTTCCTGGCGGGCGCCATCGGTTTTCAGGACATCCCGCGGATCATCCAGCGAGTCATGGAAGAACATAGGGTGGAAAGGCTCGACTCCCTGGAACACGTGCTGGCCGTTGACGCGTGGGCCTCCCAGCGGGCATCAACGCTAGGGCCGGCGAAGGCAGGTGGGACATGACCGTAGCGGTTTCCATAGCAGTGCTGGGCGTGCTCATCTTCTGCCACGAGGCCGGGCACTTTTGGGCCGCCAAGAAATTCGGCATACTGGTGCGGGAGTTTGCCCTGGGCATGGGTCCACGCCTGGCCGGGCTCAAACGCGGGGAAACCGAGTACACCCTGCGCGTGTTCCCATTTGGGGGCTTCGTGCGCATGGCCGGAGCCGACGGGGAGGATGCTCCTCCCGGGCGCGGCTTCACCGACCAGCCGGTGTGGCAGCGCATGATCGTCATCGCCGCGGGCTCCATCATGAACTTCATCCTGGCGATCCTGCTCTTGGTTTTCATTTTCGCCGCCATCGGCGTGCACCTCCCCACCACGGAGCTGGCCGAGGTGATGCCGGGTAGTCCCGCCCAGGCGGCCGGGCTGGTAGCCGGCGACCGCATTGTGGCCATCAACCGGGCACCCGTCCGCGAGTGGTCGGAAGTCGTTGGCGTGGTGCGGGTGAGCCCCCACCTGCCCCTGGCCGTCGAGGTGGAAAGGGGAGCGGCCCGTTTCACCTTGGAGGTAGTGCCCCGCCTGGGGGAAGAAGGGGTGGGGGTGATGGGGGTACGCACCCTCATGCGGGCGCAGCGTTTGGGCCTGCCGGTGGCTTTGGCTCAGGGCGTGGAGACGACGGTGGAGATCGCCGTCTACTGGGTGCGCAGCTTGGTGCTGATGGTTTTCCGTCGCATCCAGCCGGACTTGGCCGGTCCGGTGGGCATCGGCCAGCTCATCGGCGAAGCCACGCGCATCGGCCTGGGCAGCCTCTTGTACCTGGCCGCCGTCCTTTCCGCCAACCTGGCCCTGATCAACCTTTTGCCCATACCGGCCCTGGACGGTAGCCGCCTGCTGTTTCTGGGCATTGAGGGTATCCGGGGCCGGCCGATTGACCCGGAGAAGGAAAACTTCATCCATGGCTTGGGCTTTGCCTTGCTCGTGGCAGCGCTGGCCCTCATCACCTTTCGCGACCTGGCCCGCCTGGTGGGCGGGGGAGGTTAGCGGTGGGCGCGACCGCCCCCCGCCGGCGAGTGCAGGTGGGTAAATGGGAAATCGGCGGGGGACAGGTGCTGGTCGAGGGCATGACCAAGACCGACACCCGGGACCTGGCGGCCACGGCGGCCGAGCTGTCCGAGCTGGCGCTGGCCGGCTGCGAGCTGGTACGCCTGGCCGTACCCGATGGCGAAGCGGTGGAGGCTTTGCAGGTACTGTGCGGGCAGAGCCCGGTGCCCCTCATCGCCGACATCCACTTCGATTACCGGTTGGCCCTGGCGGCGCTGGAGGCCGGAGTCCACCAGCTGCGGCTGAACCCGGGAAACATCGGGGGCCCGGACCGCCTGCGGAAGGTGGCCCAGGCTGCCCGGGAACGTGGCGTATCCATACGGGTGGGTGTGAATTCCGGCTCGCTAGAGCGAGACCTGTTGGAGAAGCATGGGAGACCGGAGCCCGCCGCCTTAGTGGCCAGCGTGCTGCGGCATTGCCGGCTCCTGGAAGACGAGGGTTTCTTCGACATTATGGCCTCGGCCAAGTCGCCGTCGGTCCTGGACACCGTGGCTGCCTACCGCCTGCTGGCCGCGTCCATTCCCTACCCGTTGCACGTGGGCATCACCGAAGCGGGCACCCGCCTCAAGGGCGCGGTGCGCTCGGCGGTCGGCCTGGGGCTGCTCCTGGCCGAGGGCATCGGGGATACCCTGCGGGTGTCCTTGGCCGCTCCGGCCGTGACCGAAGTCGAGGTGGCCTTTACCATCCTGGCCTCCCTGGGGCTGCGCCAGGAGGGAGTGCGGGTCATCGCCTGCCCCACCTGCGGCCGCGCGGCGTACGACATCAGGCCGGTGGCGGAAGCGGTGGAGGAACGCCTGCGAGACGTGGGCGTGCCCTTCACCGTGGCGGTGATGGGGTGTGAGGTGAACGGCCCAGGAGAAGCCCGCCAGGCCGACGTGGGCCTGGCGGCGGGACCGGGACGGGCCCTGTTGTTTTCCGGCGGCCGGGTACTGAAGGAACTGCTTGCCGCGGACATCGTCGAAGAACTGGTCCGGGAAGTCCGGCGGCGGACGCAGGAGCGGGGTTAGGTCCCGGGCGTCCAGCTTCCCTCCTGCCGGCCGGCAACGAGCCGGAGACTCCCGGTGGGGTTGGTGGAGGTCTGCGAGGCGAGCAGCGCTTGCCGGTGAGATCCTGGTGGCCTCTGGAGGTTGC
>DMHJ01000141.1 GCA_003449495.1 Clostridiales bacterium UBA8153 | reverse complement strand
GCCTGAGGCTGCCACCGGCGCAGGGTTCGCGCCTTACTCCGGCAAGGGCGTTCACCATCCCCTGCTCGGGAAGCGCCGTGACCAAGCCCGGGAGCAATATGGATTTTGCTCTCTACAGGTCATCAGCTCACCGGCACCTTCAGCTGTTCCAGTAGTGGAGCGATTGCAGTATAATTGCGGTAAGGGAGGATTGCTGTTGTATTCACGCCGTCTAACCTTGGGCGCCATGGCCGGACTGCTCCTGACCGGCTTCCTCCTGACCGTTGCCCGGGCAAGTGCCGGGACTATGGCACAGGTGGAGCACGCCCCTATACTGAGCCGGGTTCGGGTCGCGTCGGTCTCCGACGGGGATACCTTTCGCGCGCACGTCGGCCGTCGCCTGGAGAGCATCCGGCTGATCGGCGTTGACGCACCGGAGGTGGGGCCTGGGGAAGAGCCTCACGGGCGCGAGGCCCTGGAGTTTGCCCGCCGCACTCTGCTACAGAAGACCGTCTGGTTGGAGTTTGACGTAAGGCAGAGGGATACCTTTGGCCGGCTTCTGGCTTATGTCTGGCTGGAGCCTCCGGATCGTCGGGACCCGGCCGCCACCGGTATGCAGATGTTCAACGCCAGGCTCCTCGTGGAGGGGTACGGGCAGGTTATGACGGTCCCGCCCAATGTGCGGTATGCCGAGTGGTTCGTCCGCTGGCAGGAGCAGGCTCGAGCCGCCCGGCGGGGACTGTGGGCCGCAGAGGAGTCTGCCGCAGGCGCCGCGCCGCACCACCGGGGGGAGACCATGGTCGTCATCGCCAGTGTGGATCTAAGAGCCGAAGCGGTGGTTATCGCGAACCGGGGGAACGCTCCTGTCGATCTGTCGGGCTGGATACTGGTGAGCGAAAGAGGTAACCAGCGCTTCGTCTTCCCGGCCGGGACTTCTCTCCCCGCTGGCGGCAGCCTGCGCGTGGTAAGTGGTCCCCCGGCTGCCTCAGGCCCAGGGCGGCTGCTTTGGACCCGGTCCCATATCTGGAACAACGCTGGGGACCCGGCGGTCCTGCTCACCCCTGCGGGAGTCCGGGTATCGCGAAGGTAGCCACAGGATATGCGGGCACTCGCCTGCTCTGGTATCAGGTCACCGTGAAGAGGCGCCGGCACGGCCGCGCGCTGGCGCTCAGCCGTCAGGCTAACGGCCGGGTGGAGACGGCAGCCGTTCCAACCCCTTCCCCATACTTCCTGCTCCGCCTTCTCTATGCGTCCCTCTGAGCGTGCGCTTTGCTGGAAAATAGCCCCGCCTGCAGCCGGCGGTGGAGGGAACCCCCATCCAGCTCGTCGAATGCCATGACCCGGGGTGATGAGACTTGGACAACTTCGCCGACCGGCTGAGCGACGCCATCTGCAGGAAGGCCAGCCGGGTGATGGTGGGGATCGATCCGGTGCCGGACAGGTTTCCCAGCTGCCTCATGTCAGCAGCCGGCCGGCGCCACGGCCGTAGTCGCCGGGCGGTGGCCTGGGCCCTGCAGGAGTTCGGGCGACTGGTCATCGATGAGGTGCACCAGGTGGCGGCGGCCGTGAAGTTCCAGGTGGCTTTCTATGAGCAGTGGGGCGTTCCGGGCTGGGCCGCGCTGGCATCCAGCCTAGGGTACGCACGCCGACGGGGGCTGCTCACAGTAGTGGACGCCAAGCGTGGAGATATCGGTACCACCGCTCAAGCCTATGCCGGAGCCTTCCTGGAGGGGACTGGCGGGTATGGCCGGTCATTCCCCCCACCGTTTGCTGCCGATGCCCTGACCATCAACCCTTTCCTCGGGACAGATGCCATGGCTCCCCTGGTCGATGCTGCCATCGCCAATGGGCGCGGAGTCTTCGTCCTGGTAAAGACATCGAACCCGGGGTCTTCTGACCTGCAAGACCGGAGCTTGACCGGTGGGGGCACGGTCACCGGAGCCGTCGCCCAGCTCGTCACTGAACTGGCCGCACCGCATGTCGGCGACTGTGGGTACTCACCGGTGGGAGCCGTGGTGGGTGCCACGTTTCCCGAGGTCATCGCGGCACTCAGGCAGAGCATGCCGCAGTCGTTCTTCCTGTTGCCGGGTTACGGGGCCCAGGGCGGCGGCCCGGCGGGCCTCGCCGCTGCCTTTGACCGGCAGGGGCTGGGCGCGGTGGTCAGTTCCTCGCGGGGAGTCATCTACGCCTACGGAGCGGTTTCTGCCACACTGGACGAAGTACGGTCCAGCATAGCACAGGCGGCCAGAGATTTTCGCGATCAGGTCAATGCGGCCGTGCACCGGTGCTGATCGCAAGGTCATCTTTCCACATGACGATGGCGTCTTCTTTGGTATCGGTGTAGTATCCCTTGCGCAACCCGCGTACCTGGAACCCGGCGCGGGTATACATGGTCTGGGCGACCAAGTTGGAGGTGCGTACCTCCAAGGTCATGGCCGTGGCGTGACGGACCCGGGCCCGCTCCATCAGCTCGTGCAGGAGTAGCCAGCCTAACCCTTGCCGGCGATAGGCAGGGTGCACGGCGATGTTGGTGATGTGAGCCTCCTCTAGGATCACCCACATGCCTGCATATCCCGCCAGCCGGCCGTTACTCCGTGCGACGATGTAGTGGGCGTACACGTTCTCGTTGAGCTCGGACACGAAGGCCCGGCGCGTCCACGGCGTGGGAAAGCATAGCTTCTCGATCTCCAACACCTCATCGATGTCGGATAGACGCATATCGGATATCCGCACCGTCTCTTTCACCAATCAGACCCCCCGGTCGCGCAGGTC
>DMHJ01000073.1:3190-3320 GCA_003449495.1 Clostridiales bacterium UBA8153 | reverse complement strand
CTACCGGCACCGGCCCTTTCATGTTCAGCGAGTGGAACCGGGGCAGGAACGTCGTGCTGACGGCCAACCCCGATTACTGGGAGGAAGGACCCTGGATCCAGCAGGTCGAGTTCAGAGTGTACCCGGACGA
>DMHJ01000073.1:0-2836 GCA_003449495.1 Clostridiales bacterium UBA8153 | reverse complement strand
CGGGCGGCCCTGGCGGCCTTGGAGGCCAAGGAAGTGGACCTGGTCGGCAGCGGCGTCATCTCCTTGGATGAGCTGGCCCGCATCCGCCCCAAGCACGGCGACTGGCTGAACCTCTGGCACGTTCCCGCCAACAGCTACTACTACATCGGCCTCAAACAGAACCATCCCGTCCTCAAGGACCGGCGGGTCCGCCAGGCGCTGGCCTTCGCCCTGGATCGCCCGGCCATCGTCAGTGCGGCGTACGGGGAGTATGCCACTGCGGTCCATGCCAACCTGCCACCGGCGTCCTGGGCCCACCGGGCCGAGGGCTTGAACCCGTACGCGTACAGCCCGGACACCGCGGTGAGCCTTCTACAACAGGCCGGTTGGAGGCAGGTAGGGCCCGACGGTATCCGGCGCAATGACCAAGGCGAGCGGCTGAGCTTCCAGCTGATCACCGCCGCCGGCAATCAGCGCATCGAGCAGGTGGCCAAGGCCGTGGAAGCCCACTGGAGGCGGGTCGGTGTAGAAGCAGTCTTGCAGGTCTTGCCCTGGTCCGAGCTGGTGGACAACCACCTGAACGCGGCCAGGTTCGATGGGTACGTGCTCGGCTGGAGCCTGGAACCGGATCCCGACAGCTTCTTCTTCTTCCACAGCCGGGCCGGCCTGGACGAAGCCGGCAAGCTGGCAGGGTTCAACGACGTCGAGTACGCCAACCCGGAGGTGGACCGTCTCCTGGAGTTGGGCCGCGTCACCATGGACCCGGGCGAGCGCAAGGTCATCTACCATGAAGTCCAGCTCATCCTGAACCGGGACTTGCCCTACATCTTCCTGTTCACCCCCCACGCGGCCATTGCCGTGCACGGCCGGGTGGGCGGGATGACCGTCTCCGCCCTGGGGCCGCTCTTCCCGGAGCAATGGTACTTGGTCGAGCCCAGGTAAGGTCGGTCCAGCGCCAGGATGGACCGGCCCGGCGGGAAGGTGGGCGGGCTCCGGATCACCCGGTGCCTGCAGGTCCCTTAGATGGTGACCTCGGTGCTCACCTCGCCCGCCTTGTCCGAGCTGGCCTTGATATGTACGCGCGCGGCACCCTTGGCCTTGATCACCCAGGTCAGCCGTTTCTGGCTGGGCTCGGACGGGGGTGAGAAGTAGTAGGCGAGCGCGAAGGTCCCCCGGCGGGCCGAGCGGCCTTCCAGGTGCCCGCACTCCACCCGGGGCTTGCCCGACACCACCTCAAAGCCCTCGCCCAAAAGCTCCACCACCACCGGCCGGGCCTTATTCCGGTCTAGGCCCTGGCGGGTCAGGTAGGTGGCCAGGTAACCGTGGTTGGCTACCGTGGTCTCGATCTTGTAGGCGCCGTCACCCAGATCCTGTACCCGCGTTTCGTCGAGGATGAGGCGGGGCAGGGTGCGGGCGTGCCTGAACGTGAACACCATGTTCTTGTGGCACTCCGCGGGCAGCAGGTGGGGAGGGGGGTTCTGGACCACGAACTTGGGCAGCCAGCCGCCTAGCTCCACCTTCCCCAGCTGGGGATGCTGGAAGGGAGTCCACGGCCAGAACCCCTGGCCCGCCAGCTCCCAGTCGTTCCACTGGAAGATGCGGAACAGGTCGTCTTCCTGCTCCTGGGCGGAGCGCTGGCGCCGCGGCCACATGCTGGGTAGGCCGGCCCGCTGGGAGATGGCCCAGAGCTCAACGGTATACGAGGGAATGCCCAGGTGCTCGTAGAGCCAATCGTCGAAAGCGCCCGTGGCCATGTTTTCTTTGTCGGTGAAACCTCCCAGTATGGGCACGCAAGGATAGCCCGTGGCCTCGGTGCCCAGCTGGCCGATGGTCTTGAGTAGCTGCAGGTCTCCCTCGGGGAGGTCGGAAGGCTCGCGGGTGCCGGGCGGGTGCAGGATCACCCCACCGGAAGTGTGGTAGGTGACGGAGCCGCCGATGTTGGGGTGGGCCAGTATGAAGTCGGCCAGCATGCGGGTTTCGGGCTCCGAGAGGGGATAGGGCCCAGCTCCGCGTTGCCGGTGCTCCGGCCTCCATCCCACCGGGTAATTACGGTTGAGGTCCAAGCCCCACTTGGGCGGTACCGGCCGGATTTCCCCGCCGTCCCCATCCCGCAGCATGCCTTCCACCCAGATGCGGTAGTAAGTGTCGCCGTCGTCATCGGGCGCCCGGCGCACCAGCATGCGTTTGTCCCGGGCGGACACCTTCCACTCTCCGGTGGGATCGGGCACACGCATCAGGAGAATGTGGCCGTTGCCGTCCACATCGTACGGGTACAGGCCCGGCAAGTGTTCCGGTTGGGGGTCGGGGTAGTAGCGGGGGGCGGACCGCAGGGTCTCCGGGGTCTTCAGGTAGGCTTCCGCCCCGTCCATCGCCAGGCGCGGGATGCAGTAGAAGGTGGTGCCATCCAGGAGGCGAGTGATGGCCTCGTCCTTGCCATAGTTGGTGAGGAGAAACCAGATGGTGTACAATGTTACCATCGAGCCGGTGACCTCGCCGGCGTGATGGTTGGCGTCGATGCAGTAGGCGGGCTTGGCGGATGGGGGTCTGCCGGGCCCGGTGATGGTGAACAGCCAGGTCTCGCGCCCTTCGGGACTTTGGCCCAAAGACGACAAGGTTCCCAATTCCGGATGGGTCCCGGCCAGGGACCGGAGAGCGGCGGTCAGTTCCTCGTAGTCGTAGTAGCGGTTAAATGAAAGCTCCAATGCAGCACCTCCTTCCGGCGAGATTCGTTGTGCAGCTTGATGTTCCTCCATCAGGAAGGGAACAGAGACCGGTGTCCGCGTTCATCGGAAAGCCCGTGGTTGTAGAGTGGGTGCAGGAAATTGGGTGGAAGCGGCCGGTATCCTTCGTGTACCGG
>DMHJ01000039.1:2177-16402 GCA_003449495.1 Clostridiales bacterium UBA8153 | reverse complement strand
GCGACGATCATCGTCTAGCCGATCTTCACCCCGGACCGCCTAGGTCGATAAGTAGGGCTTACTGGGCGGAAGGGGGTGAAGATCGGTTAGATTGACAAACGGAAGCATCCTCTCTAACCTCTAAACCTTGCTGGGTTAAGAGGTTTACTTCCAGGACGCTGGCACGTGGCCCTTCTCCACCCAGCCCCGTGCGTCTGGACTTTTACACTGAAGGCTGGTGGGTGCATGTGGTCGGGAGCCGTTGAGGTGAACGCAGACCCTTTCAGGATCGGTGGAATGGGACCGTGCCGGGGGCAGGAAAGGTCACCCCCCGGTGGCCGCGCCGCGCCTGCCCGGGGGTACGCCCGTCTTCTGACCGGAGGTCACCTGGCCGTAGCCTTGCGTTTGGGGCGAGGACGCGCCTTGCCCGGAGCCGGGCCGGAGGCCTTCGTTGCCGTTGCCGGCTTGGTCTTGACCGGTATGACCGGCGCGGTAGCGGGTCTACGCTGGCGAGCCGGCTTTTCCCTGAGCTGCCAGCCGGCCCACAGGGGACTGGCGATGAACATGGAGGAATAGGTGCCGGCCACCACGCCCAGAGATAAGGCCAGGGCAAAGTCACGGGTGGTTCTACCGCCAAACACCAGGATGGCGCCGATGGCCAACAGCGTGGTGCCGGAAGTGTTAACGGTCCGGCCGAGGGTCTGCCTTATGCTATCGTTGACCACGACGGGCAGGGGCTCGCGCTCCCGTTCCCGCCAGTTTTCCCGGATGCGGTCAAACACCACGATGGTGTCGTTGACGGAATAGCCGATGATGGTGAGGATGGCGGCAATGAAGGGGCTGTTGATCTCCGTCCTCAGCAGGGAAAGCACGCTCATGACCACCAGGACGTCGTGACCGAGCGCCGCCATGGTGCACACGGCAGATTTGAACTCAAACCTGAAGGTAATGTAGAGAACCATGCCGAGGCTGGCCAGGAGCACGGCTAAGAGCGCCTGTTGCGTCAGTTCCCGCCCGATGACCGGCTGTACTCCCTCCATTTGCAGGAGGGAAAACTCCGGTAGCCTGTCCCGCAAGAGCGCCATCAGCGATTCCCGGCCGGTTTCGTCCATGGGTGGAGTACGGACGATCACGCTGTCGCCTGCCAGCGACCGCTGCACCACGCTGCCCTGCAAGCCGCGTAAGGCCAAGACATTGGTGACTTCCTCCACGCTGGGCGCCGTTCCCGGGGGGAATCCCAAGTCCAGGTACAAACCTCCCGTGAAATCGATGCCCAGGCGCAGCCCTTGTCCGGGCAGAACCAGAGACAAAATGCCGAGCCCTATGATCACCAGGGAAACGGCATACCAGGTCTTTCGCCTGCCTACATAATCCAGCTTGCGCAAAACTGTCAGCACGCGTCCATCTCCTCAAGCCCCAAAGTACATCCGGTGGTTCCGCACCAGCCCGGAGTTGATCAGCTGACGCAGGGCGAACTTGGTCACTACCAACGCCGTGAACATGCTCAAGGCAATGCCCAGCGACAGGGTGACGGCAAAGCCACGTACTCGATCGGTTCCCAGCCAGAATAGGATGCCGGTGGCAATCAGCGTCGTGATGTTGGAGTCCAAGATAGCCCGGAGGGCACGGCTAAAGCCACTGTCCACCGCCGCGCGCATGGTACGTCCGGTTCTAATCTCCTCCCTGATCCTCTCGAATATGAGCACATTCGCATCTACGGCCATGCCTACGGACAAGATCAGGCCGGCTATGCCCGGCAACGTCAGCGTGGCGTTGAGCCCCACTAACGCACCCAACAACAGCATCGCGTACAAGGCCAGGGCTAGGTCGGCTACCAGCCCAGGCAGACGGTACAGGGCGACCATGTAGATGACCACGCCTACGACCCCGATGAGCGCAGCCTGCAGGCTACGGTTGATGGATTCCTCGCCGAGGGTAGCGGATACCGCCCGGCTCTCCACCACGTTCAGCCGGATGGGCATGGCTCCCGACCTCAGCATAACGGCCAAGTGCCAAGCTGCTTCCACGGAAGGATATCCGGTGATCTCGGCTCGCCCGTCGGTGATGACGGCATTAACCACAGGCGCTGAGAGCACCTCGTCGTCTAACAAAATCATAATGCGCGACCCGAGGTTCTTCTGTGTTGCCGCGTGGAATCGCGCGGCGCCATCCGGGGTCAGCTCGAGGGTCACGACTGGCACATTGCCACGCATGGCCACATCGGCGTTGACCAGGTCGCGCCCGGTAACGCTTACTTCCCCTTCCTCATCCATGAACCGGAGGACGGCCGTACGCCCAATGGTCTCGATGGCGCGCTCGGGATCGGTGACGCCCGGGATCTGCACGATGATCCTCGGCTGACCCAGGGCTCCGTCGGCCCGCTGGACCACCGGGTCCACCAAACCCAACAGGTTCACGCGCTCGGTGATGATCCGGACGGCAGCGTACATTGCCTCCTCGGTCACCGGCGCGTCGGGAGTGTCCTCTGCCTGCAACACAATGTCGACGCCGCCCCTTAGGTCTAGTCCCAAGCCCACCATGGGAAGCAAGGGGCGTACCGCCGTGAGATAGTACGCTCCTCCCAACACTCCTACCAGGAAGGTGACCAGGAGTAGCCGGGCCCGGCCGCGCAGTTTGAGCCGCCTCAGGACCATCGCATACACCACCAGGAGCAACATGGAGCCCGTGGCAATGGCGATGGTACCTAGGTATTGGGCCAACACAGAAGGCACCTCCTCTGGGCTTTTCCCGCATACACGGTCTGCCGGCTCCGCCTGCTGCCGGTCGGAATCGCCCGGTGGCCAAGCAGAGGGGATCATCGCTGATTATACGATTTACCACGGGTTCTTGTCAATGAAGGCAATCACTCAGGTAGAAGGTTGCTCAGGAAGGAGTGGCTCGCTCACCACCGCAGGTTACCCGGCCGGGAGGCTCTGTGAAGATACCGGTGAAGAGCCGCCGGGAGTAGCTGAGTGCCATGCACGCTCGCTAGCGTCAAGCATGCCCTTGGCTAGCCAAGGGGAGGTTCAGTTTAGGGCCGTCCCCAGGGATGCGTAGCTGCTGTCCTATCCGGTGTTACCCTGGGAGAAGGCGCTACCGGCCGGGGAGTGCAGCAACCGTTCGTTGCGACGCGTGTATTGACCAACTCCGGCAGGCGACGCCCAGCCTGCCGGCTGGTACGGGCCGCCGCGGTCAGAGCAGGCGCACTTCATTGATGGACAGTTCGAAGGCGCAACCCAGAAAGGAGGCGGCACGCCGGCACATGACCATGCGGGTCATGAAGATCTCGAAGTAGTCCATGACCGGCGAAATCGACGTGTCGATGGTTAGTTCCAGGGTGATGGTGCGGCAGCGCTCGTCCACGCGTACAAACGAGCGCTGTACGGCGTAGTTCACCCGGTCGTGAATATCAAAAGTCGTGCGGTCCGGGTTGCGCACCCGGCTGCGGTGCACGTCCGATTTGTCCCCCAGGGTTACGGCGGCCGCCACGCTGTGCACCGGCCCCGCTACACCCTCCGGGTCATGGCCCCCGATGGCTCCCAGCACGGCCGCCAGCTCTTCGGGAGGCATGCCCAGATCCCGGAGGACCTGCCAGGCAAGGATGGCTCCGGACTGGCCGTGTCCCCAACGTCCGACCACATTGCCGACGTCGTGCAGGTAGCCGCCGATCCCCGCCAGTTCCGCTTCGCGCTCCGGGAAGCCCAGCCTAAGCAGGATGTTACGGGAGATGCTCGCCACTAAGTTGGCATGCCTGAGACCGTGATCGGTGTAGCCGATGGCCCCCAAGTATTCGTTGCCCCGCACGATGTAGGCCTCGAGTTCAGCGTTCCGCTTGACCGTGTCCAAGGTAACCAGGGCCACCCGTAACTCCCCTTTCTACCATCAACCGTAAGGTAGCAGCTAGGACCTGGTCTGGCGAAAGATCGCTGGTGTCCAGGCAAAGGTCGGCCCGGGCCCGCGCGGATGCGAGCAGGGCGCGCTGCTTCTCCAGCCGCTCCGGACCCCAGTGGACCTTGCGCCTGAGCAGGGCCGCATCATAGGAAACATCCAGGTATACTACGAGGTCCGGCAGCCGGAGGGCCCAGAGCCGGGGGACTGAAGAGTGCTCCTGGGCCACGCAGTAGGCGTTGTAGCCCAGCCGGCGCAGGGCAGTCACCAGGGTGGTTTTACCCCCATTGCACACCCCAACTACGAGTATGCGTGTACTGGGCACCTGCAGTCCTCCACCGCCCCCACCCCTGCCTCAGACCGGGAACACCACGCTCATCTGCCGCACCCGGGGCTCGGGCTCGCCCGCGCCGATGCCCAGGGTCACCACGGTCATGTCATCGCCGGCGCGCCCGGCATCCCGGCCTAGGGCCAGCTCCAGGAGGCGGCCGGCCAACCCGGTCGCACCTTCCGGCCCGTGACCTTCCATGACCTCCAGGATCTCCTGGTGGGTAAGACGGCACCCCCGCTGCAACCCGGCGTTGGCCACGCCATCACTGGCCGCCAGGGCCAGGATGCCGGGTTCCAGGGAGTACTCACGGATCCAGGGACGGGTGCCCGGGTATAGACCGATGGGCACCACTTCACCGGGGATCTCGACCTGACCGGGGGTTTTGATCACCACCAGGGCATCCCCGTTTCTGGTCACCACCAGCGTGCGGCTGGTTAAGTCAACCGACAGCATACACAGGGCGGCCGATACTTTGCCTTCCCGCCAGGCATAGAGCAAGTCGTGGACGGCCCGGGCCACCGCCCCGTCCCGGGCCCCTTCGGCCGTCAGGGCCATGGCTCTGGACACCACCAGGCTACTGATGCGCTTGGCCGCCGGTCCAGAGCCCTGGCCATCGGCTAAGATGGCGCTGATGCCACCTTGCCGCCGCTCGATGACTTCCACCGAATCGCCGCTTTCCAGGGTGGCCCACTTGCCCGTCTTCGCGACTCCGACATACACCAGCATTGGCTTCGCTCCATCAACCGCCATCTCCGTAGCAGCCCTGACCACAACGGGGAAACGTAGCCTGCATGCTATAGTATACCAGATACTCGACGCCATTGGGCTGGCGCCGCGCTTCCCGCTTCCTACCCCCGCGCGCGCCGGATGGCCGCTTGATGCGCGCTAACCTCCAGGGTGTCATCAAGGGCGCCCAGCTGGTGCCGGGCTCCGCGGCGGATGAGGGCCTGCCCTAAGAGGTAATCGGCCAGCCATGGGTTCTTGGGTAAGAGGGCGCCGTGCAGGTAGGTGCCGATGATGGTGCCCTGCACCGCCCCTTCCTGCCCATCCACGCCATTGTTGCCGTGTCCGGCCAGCACCCGGCCGAGCGGAGCGGCGGCGGGACCCAGATACGTGCGGCCGCCGTGGTTTTCAAATCCCACCAAGGTCCGCCTGGTGCCGTCCAGCCGGCTCTCCACCACAACATTACCGACCAAGCGAGGGGCGCCGGCGTCGGTCCAGCTATCCAGAAGCCCCAGCCCGTTCAGTTTTTCCCCGGCAGCTGTCCGGTAGTACCGTCCCAAGAGCTGGTAAGCACCGCAGATGGCCAGCACCGCCACGCGGTCCTGGACGGCCTCGTTCATCACCCGGTAGCGGTCGTCGAAATCCCGGGCGATGGCCCGCTGCTCCCGGTCCTGCCCGCCGCCCATGAAGATGATATCGCAGCTTCTCAGGTCATACTCTTCCCCCACGGAAATGGGAACCACCCGGGGGTGGAGTCCGTGCCAGCTGGCCCGGCGCTGCAGGGCTATGATGTTTCCCCTGTCTCCATAGAGGTTCATGAAGTCCGGGTACAGATGGCAGATGGTGATGTCCACAACCTACACCTCCCAGAACCGACGGCCATACCCCCGGTCGTTGAGGATGCGCCTGAGCTCGAGCATGGCCGTGTAAGTAGGAAGCACGTGCAGGGTTCCACCCTCGGGAACCTGCTCCAGCGCCAGCTGCACGGCATCTCCCAAGCGGTTCTCCACCACGATGGCTGCCGGGGACAGCCCGGCATACTTGAGGCGCACCGCCATGTCCTCGCCGCGCCGGCCCGACGCCACCACCAGCGGCAGACGGTGGGCCATGTCTGCCAGCTCTTCGAACTCAACGTCCCACAGCCACGATACATCGGTGCCGTCGGCCGTGAGGTCGTTGATGGCGATGAGGAGATAGCGGTCACCGGTTCCCTCCAGGATGGTGCGGAGCACCTCGTTGCAGCCGGCCGGGTTCTTGATGAGAGCCAAGATCACGGTGCGGCCGCCCACCACCACCGGTTCCATGCGGCCGAAAGAAGACGCAGAGTTTGCCAGCGCCCATGCCACGGTGTCCGCAGCAACACCCATGGTCAAGGCGCAGGCTACCGCCGCCAGGGCATTGTAGGCGTTATAGAGGCCGGGCAGGGCCAAGGAGGCGCCTAACCCCCCGGATGGTGCGGCAAACTCCAGGCGGGAACCACCCGGACCCAGGCTCTCCCGCCGGGTTACCGTGATTCCGGGCCGCGGCCGTTCCGCCCCGCAGTGGGGGCAGTAATACAGGCCGAGATGGGCGAAGTAGAAGACCTTGTACTGGAGGCGTCCGCCGCAGGCCCGGCACCGGCGGGCATCGGACACCTCGCCCGCGCCCACCCCCGCGCAGGCAGGGTCATCCAGGCCGTAGAACACCGGGCGCGCCGCCAGCTGCTGGGCCAAGCCGGCCACCGCCGGGTCATCGGCGTTGAGTACCACAAACCCTTGATGGGACACCTCTGCCAGCCCGCTACCAACTTTTGTCACCATGGCCTCTAGTTCTCCGTAGCGGTCCAGTTGGTCCCGGAAGAAGTTGGTCACCACTCCCGCCAGGGGACGTACCTCCCGGGCCACACCGGCCAGGGCCGCTTCATCGCATTCGAGTACGGCCACATCCGCATCCAGCCGTCCCGTCCAGGAACAGGCCTGGACAAAGGCGGCGGTAACGCCTGCCGTCAGGTTGGCGCCGGTGCGGTTATGCACTACCTTCATGCCGGAAGCTGCCAGCATATTGGCCAAAAGCAATGATGTGGTGGTCTTGCCGTTGGTGCCGGATACCACGATGCCGCCCCAACGCAGCTGCCGGGCCAGGCGGGTCAAGACCTGGGGGCAGAGCCGGCGGGCCACCCGCCCGGGGAAGCTGGATCCCCCCCGCCGGGCCCAATGGCTGAATCCAATGAGCACTTTGCTCACCCAGATGGCGGCGAGCCATCGCGCAAGCGTCACACCGACCGACCCCCGCTTTATGTCAACTATCATCTACTACAGCATAACCCGGCCGGACATCTGATGGACGGCGGAATGTCGCGCAGGGAAAAGACCCACCGGTACAGAAAACATGCGTGAGAGCCCCAAGGAAGGGACGGTGCGGGATGATCCAGTCCCACGCACACAACCGGGAACACGAACCGGCCATGGTGACCCTGGCGCTTGCCCTGGTAACCGGGTATAGCCTGGGTCCGGTGGCAATCATCCCCTTATGGTCGCTGGCCGGGCTACTAATGGCCACCGCCGTCGCCACCTTCGTCCCGCGGCTGCGCGTCCACCTGCCGGCGGCCGGCGCGTGCCTCGGCCTGGTGTACGGCGCCTTCCTTGCCATCCTGGCCGTACCTGCCCTGCGACTGACTGGCCCCGCCCAGGTAGGGATTTTCAAACTCGTCTGGGCACTGGCCCTGGCTTTCGCCTGCCTGGCCACGGGCGCTACTACCGGCGATCTCTTGCCTGAACTGGGCACCATCAGCCGCCGCGGCTGGCTGGGAGCCCTGGTTGCCTTTGGCCTGCTGGCCGGCGCCTACTGGTGGTTCTTCCGCACGCCGCTGGCCGCGCTCCGCCCGACCGGGTGGGCCCTGGTGGCCGGTGCCGCTTACCGGGCCCTGGCCGCCGGCATCATGGACGAGTTCATCTTCCGCGGCCTGCTGTTGGGCCGTTTTCTCGTAGCAAACCGCGCGCTTTACGCCATCCTGGCTCAGGCCACCGTCTATGCCATGCTGTACATGGGGTTCGCCACCCCGGGCATTGGCAGCTTTGTCCTCGCGTTCCTGCTGGCCATGGTCACCGGATACTCGGTAATACGGACTAAGGGAGTAGGCTGGGCTTTCTTGGTCCACGGCACCTACGCCGCCTTCATGTACCTGGTGTGAGCCGGCTCCCACCGGCCGGTGGTTGCACCCGGCAAGCCGAAGCGGGCAAAGGAGACGCCGGATGCGGCCCACTGGCGTGGGGAACCGGCATCTGGCAGGTTTCACCCTCTACTGACGCTCCATCAGCTCGAGCGCCGCGATATACTCGGGGTGCATCACGAACTTGCCTTGGCTAAGGACCTCGAGGTCCCAGGGATTCATGACCAGAGCGTCCGATTCCAGCGCGTACCAGGTCGGTCGCCAGGATGTGGCGTGGATGTAGAGGGCGGCCGTCTTCACTTTCCTAGCACCCTTCTTCTTAGCTTCCCCGACCGCCAGGCGGAGGGTCTCGCCGGTAGCACTTACCGAATCGACCACCAGCACGCGCTTGTTGCGCACATCATCAGTAAGAGGCACCAGTACTTCGGGTTTTTCCCGCACGACCATGTCGCGCCGGCGGCGGGAGAAGCGGGCCGGGAAAAAGTCCAGCCTAAGCATGGAAGCGATGATCACTGCCGGGATCACTCCCCCCTTGGCAATGCCCACCACCAGGTCCGGATCGAACTCCGCCTTGATGGAAGCGGCCAGTTCCCGGCACATGTCCATCACGTCATCCCAGGATAGCTGGAGGACATCCCGATGCTCCCGGTCGTATCCCCTGATCACACCTTACTCTCCTATCTAACCAAGTCCACTCCCAACCGTGTGAATATCTCCACTGCCTCGCGCACATGCCGAGAGGCGCGCGCGCCATCGCCCGACTGGGCAAACAGCCTGCCCAGGAGGGCATGAATCTGCGCTACCTGGTAGTCCACCGGTCCACCCGGTAGCTGCCGATAAACGGCCATGGCCTGTTCCAGCAGGTCTTGCGCTCCCTCCAGGTTCTTGCCCAACCGGAGGTAGACTTCGGCCAGCCCCATGCCGGCCATGGCCTTACCCTCCGCGTCCTCCCACGTTTGGGATGCCTGCAAGTAGAGGTCGGCTGCCATTTCCAGGTGATGCTCGGCGTATTCCCGGTCGTGTTCGGCAAGCAACTGGCAGATGTCGGCCACGGCGACGCCGACGCGAGCCAATATCCCCCGGTCCTGGTGCCGGCGGGCAACCTCCATGGCTTTGATGCCCACCTCCAAGCCTTCTTTCAGGTACACCAGGGCCCGCTCGTCGTCTACCATGGCCAGATCCCGGTAGACGGCCTCCAGCTCCGCGTGGCGGTCGGCGGCCTCCAACTGCCGGCCCAAGGAAGTCAGTATGTCCACTTCTTCCCAATAGAAGCGCAAGGCTTTCTCCAGCTGCTCCTTGCCGCCCGTGGCCCGGGCCACCGCACCCAGACCGGACAGTACCCCCACCAACTCCGGAAACTCCCGCACTTTCCTGCACTCGGCCTCGGCAGAGGAGAAGAAATCGTGGGCGGCGAGCAACTGCGACCTGCCTTCGGTGAAGGTCCTCTGGTAGGCTTGCCAGCCGTCTTGTTTCCACTGGCTGACGCGTTTGCGCGCTTCAGGACTGAGACTCATCGCGGTCTCCCCTTCCCGGCCGGCGTGGAAAAGCGCACCAAAACGGTGCGCCGCCACAAGCCAATGGTCGGGGCGAGAGGATTTGAACCTCCGACCTCATGGTCCCGAACCATGCGCGCTAACCAAGCTGCGCTACGCCCCGGACTGTACGGTTAAGGCACCGTACCGCGCCCATTATACCAGCTATTCACCCGGCCTACAACTGAAATGCCGCGTCGAGCGTGGGGAGCTCCAACGGGTAGCCTGCTTCAATCAAGGCAGCTCGAAGGGCGGTCAGTCCGGACCTTTCGCCGGGTACCAGGAACACCCGTTGGGGGTGCTCCATGGACTGGAGCCAGCGCCACCGCGCACTGGGTTGATGGCGCACGACCTGGCAACCATCCTGCAGAATACCAGGCCGGGCAGGTACAGCGGGCAAGCGCCGGATGTCCCGAGCCGGCGGCTCCGGGGATCCAGGTCCTTGCGGTGACGGCAGAATGGCTCGGTGATCTCCACGCCCATGGGACTATCCAGGTAGATATGGCCGGGGCTGATGGCACCCTCGCGGTTGAGCTGGGCCAGCGCCATCAATACATCCTGGGTGCCCTCCATGGCGAAGGCCGGAATGACCACGTTGCCGTCCCGGGCCAAGGTTATCGCAAGGGCTTTCCCCGGTTCACCGCCGGATGGGGGCCGACCTTTGCGCGGGAGAGCTCCATAAGTAGATTCTATCGCCACCACTTGCGCAGGCCGGGGCGGCCGGGCCTTGGGCCGGGGCGGGTTGTTCTCCCGGCTTAGGGCACCGCAAAAGAGGAAACTAACCTCCCCCACCAGTTCAATGGAGGCCCACCCAAGATGTGCCCGGCATGGTGGAGCCGGGCCCGGACATCTCCGGGCAGTGCAATGGTCCGGCAGTAATCTACCGGCATCAGGCTCTGCAGGATCAGAACCAGGTCCGCTCTATGATGGTTACCGTCATCCCAGTGCCGGGCATCCTCCAGTACGATGCCCACCAGCCCGGCGGTGGCCGGCGTACCCCGGGGCCTTTCCCCGGTACCCGTCCTCATACAGACGGGGTGGGCGGCCCAGATGGTCCAAGTGAGCGTGGGTGAGAACAACGGCATCGATGGTGCAGGCGTCAAACCCCAGTTCCTGGTGGCCGCCGGCATCCTCTCCCTGGAACACACCGCAGTCTACCGGCACCCGGGCAGAGTCAAACTCCACGAGATGGCAGGATCCGGTGACCATACCTGCCGCTCCCATAAAGTGCACGCGCGCCAAGGCATTCGCCCTCAATACCTGGCCCCGGCCATGCACCGGGCCAACTACGGCCAGCCTCCCGGCACATCAGGCCAACCGGTCACACCGGTCCCCGCCCAGATCGCAGCAACGCGAAGCCGGATCCGCCAGCCGGAGCCGGCCTGCTGCCCGGGCTGGCTGGGCCAGGCGGTCTTCCGTCCCGCGTCCCCTGCCGCTCCTTACGACAATTGGATGCGTTCAGCCGGCGGAGCCGCATCGGTAACTAGCTTGCCTTTGGCGTAGGTGCGGAACGCCCGGGTGATCTCCACCTGCACGTCGGCACCGACCAAGTTCCCGGCTCCCTCGATGTCCACCACATACCCGTCCACTCGTGCAATGCCGTCCCAGGGGTTGGATACGTGGGGCTCCTCGACTCTGAGGCCTAGGATCTGGCCCAGCCTGACCGGTAAAGCCTTGGCCTCCACCTCCTCCTTGCTGCCCAGGGCGCGTAGGTTCATGTCTTCCACGTGAACTGCGCCGGAACCCTTGATGTACACCAGTTTGCCGGTTTCCCGTTCCAGCTCTTTGAGGCTGGAGCCCCCGGAGCCGATGAGCAGTGCCGCCACGGTAGGGTGCACTTCCACCAAGATGGCCTCACCCTCAGAATGCCTGAGTATCCGCCTGATCTCCCGTCTCACCCGCGCAGCCATGGCCACCTCGGACATCAACCGCCCGCGGCCTTCACAGTACGGGCACGGCTGTTGCATCACGGCTGACAACCCCTGCCGCGCCTTCTTGCGGGTCAGTTCCACCAACCCCAGCTCGGTAAGACCGAGTATGTTGGTCTTGGTCCTGTCCCTTTTCAAGTGAGTGTGTAGCGCGTCGAGTACGCGCTGGCGGTGGTCGGCCTGCTCCATGTCGATGAAGTCCACGATGATGATGCCGCCGATGTCTCTAAGCCTGAGCTGCCTGGCAATCTCCTTCACCGCTTCCATGTTGGTCTTGAAGACGGTGTCGGCCAGGTCCTTAGTACCCACGAACTTCCCGGTGTTCACGTCGATGACGGTGAGGGCTTCCGTGTGGTCGATGACCAGGTAACCCCCGGATTTCAGCCATACTTTCTTCTTGAGGGCAGCTTCCACTTGGGCATCCAGGCCGTGCTGCTCGAAAAGGCAGCGGTCGCGATTCTGGTAAAAAGCTACCCGCCCCTTCAGCTCCGGGGAGGTGGCCTCCAAAAGCTCCATTATCCGCTCATACTCTGCATGAGAGTCGATGTAAAGGCGGGCGACATCGGCGGCAAAAAGGTCGCGCACTATCCTATAGACGAGACCAAGGTCCCGGTGGAGCAGGGCCGGGGCCGTAGCTTGCTTGGCCCGGGCTTGAATCCGTCCCCACAGGCGGCCCAGAAACTCCAGGTCCATCTTGAGCTCGTGCTCGCTCTTGCCTTCGGCCACGGTACGAACGATGATACCGACTCCATCGGGTTTGATCTTTTCCGCCAGCTTCCGCAGGCGCTCGCGTTCGCCATCTTCACTGATACGCCGGGAGACGCCCAGCGAGTCCACAGTGGGCATCAACACCAAGTATCGCCCGGGCAACGTGAAGTGCCGGGTAACCCTGGCCCCTTTGGTGCCGATGGGTTCTTTGATTACCTGCACCACTATCTCTTGCTTTACGCGCACCAGGTCGCGGATGGTCGCCTTCTTCATGCTCTCCACCAGCTCTTCATGGTCATCGTCGCCGCCGCGTGGCGGGAGAGCATCATCCACGTACAGGAAGGCGTTCTTCTCCAGCCCAATATCGACAAAGGCCGCCTGCATCCCGGGCAGCACATTCTCCACTCTGGCTTTGTACAGGCTGCCCGCTACCCTCTCGTTAATGGGCCGCTCTATGTACACTTCCACCAAGCTACCGTCCTCCACCACGGCGACCCTGGTCTCCCCGTAGTCGACGTTGATGAATATCTCCTTCTCCAAGTTGGCATTCAACTCCCCGGGTAATCCAACTTGCCCAATGGCCGGCTTCCGCTCTCAGGTCCGCCAGGGCGGGAGCAGCCGCCCCGCTACCTCCGTGTGCAGCCCGGTCCGGGTAACCGATATCCCGGCCGGGTCGAAACATCCCCCGCACTCCACCGATAGCCCGCCCAGCACCTCATCGGGACGTACGGCGCCCGACAGCCCCACGCGCACGGAAAGGTGCATGCACACCGGTGGAGTGCGAGTGATCAGCTCTAGCCGCTCAATGCTTCCCCGGATATCCCTGGGCGCCCGGTCCCTGGAGCGGGGCAGCATCCATTGCTCCTTTGCCAAGACCCGCTCCATGGCTTCCTCCAGGGCGTTGATCTGGACGCTTCCCTCAATGACCAGTTCGTAGCTGGCCAGGCAGATGGCGGCATCCAGCGAGCGCCGGCGCTCATCCAGGAGGCGGGCCGCTTTGACCTCCACCCCGGCCGGCAGCTGCCGGTTGAGTGTCTCCAGTACCTCAGCAATGACCACGGGCCGTTGCAGCTCCACATCGCAGTACTCATCAACGCTGGCAGTTCCCACCGGTAGAGCCGGACCGAAGGACAACCGCATGCGGGGATTGAAGCCTTCGCTATAGGCTGCGGGCACGGCTGCCCGGCGCAGCGCCCTTTCCATGGCGCGCATCAGGTCCAAATGCGATAAGAAGGCGGCCAGCCCGGTTTTGGTGAAGTTCAACCGCAGGACCATCACGACGAGGCCTCCCGCAACAGCACGCTCGCGCCCAGGTTGGAGCAGATGCCGCAGCCAGGACAGGGCGCCCACCGGCAGTCGGCGGTCGCCGCACCCGCGTAAGCCCGCAGGCGCTCCTGCCAAAGGAATGCTTGCTCCACCCCTGAGATCAGATGGGACCACGGGAAGACCTCGCCTGCCTCCCGGCTCCGCTGGGCGTAAAACCCGGGGTCCTGCCTGCAAGCGGCGAAGGCTTCATGCCAGCGCGCCCATGCAAAACTCTCACTCCAAGCGTCGAACCGGCAGCCCAGCCGGTAGGCCTTGACCAGCACGTCCCCTAACCGGCGGTCGCCCCGGGCGAACGCCGCCTCCAACACTGACATGCCCGCATCATGCCACCCGTACTCAACCCGGCGATCTCGCAGTGCTGTCTTGAGCAATTGCTGCTTTCTCACCAGCTCTTCCCGGCTAGCTTGCGCCTCCCACTGGAACGGCGTGTGGGCCTTGGGCACAAAACCCGCTACGCTGACGTTGACCCGGCCACCGCCGCGATTCCCCCGGGTGGCCAATACTTCCCGGGTGAGCCGGGCGATCCCCATCACGTCTTCATCGGTCTCGGTGGGCAGCCCGATCATGAAGTATAGTTTGATGGACTGCCAACCCGCAGCATAGGCCGCCGCCGCCGTCTCCAGGAGGTCTTGGGTGGCAACCCCCTTGTTGATGACGTCCCG